>JBDNAO010000120.1:0-2744 GCA_039768375.1 Desulfobacterales bacterium
GAAAAAGCCTTGATGCCCGGAATAAACCCCATGTCGAACCGGACCGATCCGTAATAGAGACCGACCATGACACCGGCCGCCGCCGCCAGCATGGCGCCGATAACGAAGGTGGTTACGATGGTCTTGTTGGCGTTGATGCCGAGAATGGCACTCATGACCCGATCCTGGGCCGTGGATCGCATGGCTTTCCCCAACCGGGTCCGGTTGACGAACAGGTTCAGGCTGATCATGAGCAGCACCGAGCCGATGATGATGAAGACCTGCATGTTGGTGACGATGACACCGCCGACTTCAAACCCGCCGGAGGTGAAAAAATGTGGATAGGCCTTGTCGTAGACTCCCTGGGCAAGCATCATGCCATTGGATAAAAAAATCGACATCCCGAGCGCCGAGAGCAGCAGAGCAAGCCGGCTGGCCCCTCGCAACGGACGGTAGGCGACGGTTTCAAGCGCCACCGCCAGGAAGGCGCAGTAGATCATCGCCAGAACGAAGGCCAGCAACAGTCCCAGGAAAGGGTGCGTGTCGAGAACCCCCCGGGCCTGCATGAAGGAAAGCACAATGACCCCGATATAGCCCCCGGCGGCGAAAATTTCGCCATGGGCGAAGTTGATCAACTGGATGATGCCGTAAACCATCGTGTACCCGAGGGCGATCAGGGCATAAATCGATCCCAAGGTGAGTCCATTGATGATCTGCTGGAAGAAAACTTCCACGAGCGGCTCCCGAATGACGGTGAAGGGCCTATCGGGCCCGGGCAGCGCCCGAGGCACGATAGGCCGTTATCCTGGGAAGTTGTGGGGGTTATTTGTAAGGGACGAATTTCCCGTCTTTGACCACCAGGATCTGATACGTCGACCCGCTGTCGCCTTTGGCGTCGAAAGTGATTTTCTTGGAGGCGCCCTGCATGTTGGTGGCCCGGATGGCTTCGGCCAGTTTGTCCGGATCGTCCGCACCCACCTGGGCGATGGCCGCAAGGAGAATATTGGCCGCATCGTAGGCATAGGATGAATAGGAGCCCGGTTGACCGTATTTCTTGGTGTAGGCATCCATGAAGGCCTTGACCTCGGGGATGTCTTCCGAAGGTGGCTGGCCGAAGGTAAAGTAAGTGCCCTCGCCGGCATCCTTGGCGATCGCAAGGTAGTTCGGGTGGTAGACCGCATCTTCGGACATCAGGGTGGCCTTGAGCCCCAGGCGTTTGGCCTGAATGGCCATCAGATTGCCTTCCGGGTTGTAGAGGCTCATGTAGAGCACATCCGGGTCGGCGGCCTTGATTTTCGTCAAAATGCCCGAAAAATCCTTGTCGCCCTGATTGATATGCTCACGGGCCACCACTTTGACCTTGCCGCCTAGCTCTTTTTCCAGGTTGTCCGCCAGGCCCTGGGTGTAGGTGGTTTTGTCGTCGACGATGGCGATGGTCTTGATTTTAAGAACGTCAATCAGAAACTCAGCGGCGGCTTTGGACTGATCGTCGTCACGGCCGCAGACCCGGAAAATGTACTTGTAGCCCCTATCCGTGACCTTTTCGTTGGTGGAAGCCGGGGTGAGCATCACTATCTTGGCGTCGTTGAGAACGTCGGATGCTGGAATGGTGGCGGATGAACAATAGGCGCCGACCACGCCGGCGACTTCGAGGTTGGCCAGTTTGTTGGCGGCCGAAACGGCCTGTTTCCCATCACAGCTGGAATCCTGGGGAAGATATTCGATCTTATCGAAGCCCGGCACGCCCCCCTTGGCTTCCCACGAGGCAATCGCGATCTCGACACCCTGCCGGATGTCGTTTCCGTCGGCCGCATATTGACCCGTCAATGGACTCAAGGAACCGATCTTGAGTGTTTTGGCCATTGCCAGGCATGGGGATAGAATCAAACCGACTGTCAACATCAGCACCAGTAAATTTTTGACCGATCTCATTTACTACCTCCTTGTTTGTGAGTTAAACACTCGTGGTCCTTCAGGCCGCCACGGTGCTTGAAGTTATTGGTTCTGCCGTTTCAGCGCCCTGTCATTCCACCGATGGGAGCCGGCTGTTGTTTCGGTTGAAGCAGGCGCAGCTGTTTGAGGCGGTTAGCAGGCCTTGCCCCAGCGCCTACGCACACACACGATGAACTCTTACCGGGGCTTTCAACCGGCAGTGGCCATTTTTTCAAAACCGGGCCGGCGATGGGGTTAGGTCCGCTTGACGCCGAGTTCTGCGCCGTATGAAACCGAAGCATCAGCCGGCGGTGCACTGCACCACGGGTTGTTGGAAATAAAAGTACGTAAAAATCTCGCATAGCCAAGCTATATTTTCGAACTAAATCGCTTGATAAAGATGATCCAAAAAAAAACTGCGAGTGCACTCGAATGCCCCAGGCTCACGCATTGGCCTGCTTGCCCAAATACGCTTCGATGACTTGAGGGTTCCGGCGGATATCAGCCGGCGTGCCTTCGGCGATTTTACGGCCGTAATCGAGCACGACAATTCGGTGACAAATTCCCATAATGACGCGCATGTCGTGTTCCACCAACAAAATGTTGATGCCCCGCTCGAGGATCGATTCGATCAGGCGCATCAATTGCACGGATTCATTGGGGTTCATTCCGGCGGCCGGTTCGTCGAGCAGAATCGTCCCGGGATCGGTCGCCAGTGCCCTGGCAATTTCAAGTCTGCGCTGAAAGCCGTAGGAAAGGTTGGCCGCCATTTCGGAGCGCCAGTCATACAGTTTCAAATAATCGAGGATGGCCTCGGCTTTTTCGCGGCTCGA
>JBDNAO010000539.1:0-6110 GCA_039768375.1 Desulfobacterales bacterium
AAGATCATATGGTGTCAACCGGTCGGCGTCAAGTCGCCATGTTTCGTTCTCGACCATCTTCTTTCAAGCTTTCGACGAAAGCGGTCTACCGACCGCTTGACAGGTCGACAAGGTCTGCGTATTCTCCGGCATCCAACCGTGCGGCGAGGAGGCTGCCGGTGCGGCCGGGGTGCAGGTGATCCAACATCACAAAGAACCCGCGAACCTTATAGCACCTCGACACCAAACATCGCCAATGCGAGGCCCCCCTATGCCCTTACGCTCCAAGCTGCCCGAGGTCGGCGTGACGATCTTTACCGCCATGACCCAGCTGGCCAATGAACACGGCGCCTGTAACCTATCCCAGGGGTTTCCCGATTTCGACGTGCCTTCCGGCCTGATGGAACTGGTGGAAAAACACATGCGCGCCGGCCACAATCAGTACGCCCCCATGCAGGGAGTGCCGCTCTTGAGGGAGAGAATTGCCGAGAAGGTCTTCGATCTCTACGGAGCCCGGGTCGACCCCGAGACCGACATCACCGTAACCTCAGGCGCCACGGAAGCGCTTTTTGCGGCGATAACGGCTGTCGTGCATCCGGGCGATGCGGTTATCGTTTTCGAACCGGCATATGACTCCTACGTGCCGGTCATCGAATTGAGCGGCGGGAGACCGATCTACCATAAAATGTCGTTTCCCGGTTACCGCATCGACTGGAACGCGGTCGCCGATGTCGCAAAAGAGGCCCGTTTATTGATCCTTAATTCGCCCCACAACCCGACCGGTACGATTCTGACGGCCGAGGATATAGCCGCGTTGAAGGAAATCGTCCGGGGCAGCGATCTTCTGATCGTCAGCGACGAGGTTTACGAACACATAGTCTTCGAGGGCAGGCGCCACCAGAGCCTGCTGCGAGAACCGGAGCTGGCCGAGCGCTGTTTCGCCATTAGCTCGCTCGGCAAAACCTACCACGCCACGGGCTGGAAGATCGGCTACTGCATCGCGCCGGCCGCATTGACGCAGGAGTTTCGCCGAATTCACCAGTTTCTGACATTCTCATCGACCACACCAATCCAGATGGCATACGCCGATTTCATACAGCAAAAGAATATCTACCGTGACCTGCCGGATTTCTACCAGCAAAAAAGGGACACATTCCTATCCTTTTTGAAGGACTCCCGGCTCCGCCCGCTCACCTGCCACGGAACCTACTTTCAGATGCTCGATTACTCGGCCGTCTCGAACGAACCTGATATCGCGTTCGCCCGACAGTTGACAATGGAATACGGCGTGGCCGCCATACCGCCGTCGGTATTCTATCATGACAGAGACGATCACAAGGTGCTGCGCTTCTGCTTTGCCAAAAAGGATGAAACCCTCAAAAAAGCTGCGGAGATTTTATGCCGGATTTGACGGTGACGCTGATTCAAACCGAATTGGATTGGGAGGACGTCGCGGCCAACCTGCGCCGCTTCGATCGCCTGATCGGCAGCCTGCAGGTCGCCACCGACCTGATCGTGCTGCCGGAGATGTTTACGACCGGCTTCAGCATGAACGCCGCCGCGCTGGCGGAAAATATGAACGGCCCAGCCGTCGGCTGGTTGCGTGAAACCGCCCGGCGCACCGCAGCCGCCGTGGTCGGCAGCGTCATTGTGGTCGATGACGGACGGTTTTACAACCGCCTGTGCTGGGCGGGCCCAGACGGCGAGCTGGCAACTTATGACAAGAAACACCTTTTTCGCTACGCGGGTGAGGATCAGGTTTACACGGCCGGCAGTGCGTCGCTTCTGGTCGAGTTGAAAGGCTGGAAGATCCGGCCCTTCGTCTGTTACGATCTGCGGTTTCCGGTCTGGACCCGCAACACGAACCGCCCTTACGATCTGGCGCTTTTTGTCGCCAACTGGCCGCAACGAAGAGCCGAGCACTGGAAAGTCCTGCTGCAGGCGCGGGCTATAGAGAACCAGTCCTATGTCATCGGCGTCAACCGTATCGGCACCGACGGCAACGGCCTTTACCATAGCGGAGATTCCTCCGTCATCGATCCGATCGGCAGCATTTTGTTTCGCAGCGCTCATGCCCCTTGCGTCTTCACCCTGCCGCTCGAGCGGGACCGGCTCGATGACTACCGCCAAAGTTTTCCGGCCTGGAAGGATGCCGATCAGTTTTTGCTGCGGTAAACCTCGGCATCCAGGTCGACCTGCGTCTTCCAGTACGGGTTGATCAGATCTTCGAATATCGAGATGGCTGCCGCCGACCCTTGCCCGGAAGCCGTCACGATCTGCTTGTAGCCCCCTTCCACGTCTCCGGCCGAGTAAATGCCGGGTATGTTGGTCCGGTGTCTTTCGTCGTGCTTGATGAAACCGTCTTCATTAAGCTCCACCCCGATTTTTTGGGCCAGTTCGACCGATGGTTCGTAGCCGATGGCGATAAAAACGCCGTTGGTGTTGAAGACGCTCTCCTTGCCGGACCGGTTGTCGACCAGCACCACATCTTCAACCCTTTCTTTGCCGCGGATTTCCTTGACTTCGGCGTTCCACAGCACCGGAATATTGTTGTCGAAGAGTTGCTTGGCCAGAAAATCCTGGGCCCGGAGTTTGTCGCGCCGATGGACAAGGGTCACATCTATGCCGAGGTGAAACAGGTGCAGGGCTTCGGTGACGGCGCTGTTTCCGCCGCCGACCATGATGACCTTCTTTTCCCGGAAAAGCGGACCGTCACAGGTGCTGCAGTAGCTGACACCCCTTCCCGCCAGGCGTTCTTCTCCGGGAACACCCAAGTGGCGGTGCTTGGCGCCGGTGGCCAGCAGGACCGCGCGCGTTTCGAACTTGCGGCGGCTGGTCTGGACGACGATGGGATCTCCCGGCTGGATATCCAGCACGGCTTCTCCGGGGTAAATCTGAACATACTGCAAGGCGTGGCTGACCATGATGTCCACCAGAGTTTTGCCGCCGACCTGCGCGAATCCGGGGTAGTTTTCGACTATCGGCGTGGTCGCCACCTGACCGCCGAGAGCATCGCGTTCAAGAACCGCGGTCCGCAGTCCACTGCGTTCGGTGTAGATGCCGGCAGCCAAACCGGCCGGGCCGCCACCGACGATCACCACGTCGTTATTGACCAGTTCGGCGTCGCTTTCCGGAATAAAAATGGTTTGGGGTTCCATTTTTTGAAGCGAAAGGGCAAACACCTCCTCGCTCTGAGCCCCCTGCCCGATGAGGATGTCGTTGGCAAAGGTCTGCGGCACGCTGTGGGCGGCATACTGATCGGCCAGATCCGGCGCGCTCTGGATATCGACGATCTCGACCGAAACCATATCCGGTCTCTCGATGGCGGCCCGAACGGCATTGACAGCCTGCTGCGGGCAGTAGGGACAGGTGGCGCTGACGAAGACTTTCACCCGTCGGGGCGTATCGATCTTCTTCAGCACCTTTATGGTCTGATCATTCAAATTGCTTTTCCCCAACCCGACAAGGATAATAGTTTCGAGAAAGGTACGACCCTCTTCTCCCAACGGGGCTCCTATCCAGCGGATGTTCACGCGTTCCGGTGCGATCAGAAGGCTCGGCGAACGGTCGACGTCCCACTTTTGTGCCAACTCGTGATCCATTTGATGTTCGCGAAAGGTGATCTTGGTTGTCAGTTCTCTGAAGGCGCGAACGATCTGGCGGTTGGTCTGAGAAAATATATCGTCTCGACCCCGTTCGATAAACATGTAGATCGGTATGTCGTGCGGCAGTTTTTCAAAGGTCTGTTTCAGCTGGCGCATGAATTGGTCCTGGTTGACTGCCGCGGCCTGACTGTCCATCGTGGCTGTGTGTTCCAAATCAAATCCTCCTCGTGCTGGTGATCGTGTGGCCTGTTTTGTGCCTGAAATCACAATAATTTTATGAATTTACCGGCTGTAATTTAAGTATCGCACCGCCCGGTGTCAACCAACCGTCGGACCGAGTGGATTCGGGCCCGACAGATAGAGCGACCCCGGTGGTCCGGCCGGTGTCAATGGAGAATGCCGTTTTCACTCGCCGGCGGTTTTTAGCAGCGCCGCGGCCATCGTGAGGTCTTCGGCGGTGGTCACCTTGATGTTCGATTTACTGCCGCTGATGAGGGTGACCGGGAACCCGAGGCGTTCGACCAGGGCGGCGTCGTCGGTCCCGACATAGTCGTCGTGCAGGGCCCGGTCATGGGCCTCGATGATGATCGCGTATCGAAATACCTGCGGGGTTTGGACGAGCCAAAGACCCTTTCTTGCCACGGTTCCCGCAATTGTGCCCTGACCACTTACCCGCTTGATGGTGTCATAGGCCGGTATGCCGGGTGCACTGGCACCGCTGGTTTCGGCTGCCCGGATGCAGGCCGTGATCAGAAGTGGGTCGATCAGGGGTCGCACCCCGTCGTGAATGGCCACCAGTCCGTTCTTATGGTCGAGGGATTTAAGCCCGTTATAGACCGACTGCTGGCGGTGCCGACCGCCGGCAACGAATTTTACCGGTTTTTTTATTTGACCGCCTGAAAGCAACCGGCGGCGGCAGAAGTCGAGGTCGTCGTCCGGCACGACCAGGCAGATCTGGTCGATCAGAGGGCAGACATCGAATTTTAGCAGTGTATGCACCAACACCGGTCGACCGGCAACCTTTAGGTACTGTTTGCGAGTGTCGCTTTGCATCCTCACGCCGCGACCGGCTGCAACGATAACAGCAGAAACCATAATGTTTTACTTTAAGTATTTAAGTTCCTTCGGTAGCGGCACACCCTTGCCCATCGTATCTTCTCCGTAGTTGACGCCGGATAGAATCTCGATATCCTGCAGGGCACGCTCATCGCCCTCGAAAATGACTCTCTCGAGGTTCTCCTTTTGTATTTTTCCACCGGCCCACTGTATGTCGAGAACACTACTGGCATCGAACCGGTCCTCCCCTACGACCATTTCGACCTGCCCGCCGTAATGCTGCACGATTTTGGCCACCAGGAGACTCGGCCGACTATGGAAACCGAGTTTTACCGGTACGCTCAAAACAATCGACCCTCTTTCGATATTCTCGTTGAGGATGTCAGCGGCCAATTTGGTGCCGATGTTGAGAAAGTGACAGGTATAGTAGAGACCGAAGTTGATGGTGCGCTCCAGCAGCGTTTCGGCATCGACCATCAGGGCCAGGCGCTCCTGCACCTGTTTGTAGATATTTTTGTAACCGGCATCGTAGAGATGCCGCTCGTAAAAATGAAGCAACCGCCCCATGACCTGAAGCAGGTGAAAGACGGCAGAAAAGTTGCCGCGCAGTTGTTTGAGATTTCTCTTGCCGAATCGGTAGCCCCCGTGGATCACATAGGTGTCGAAGGAAGATTGAAGGTTGTGAACCAGCATCTCGAAGCGTCTGACCTCGACCTCATTGATCTTGTCAGGGACGATGGTCCGAATTTCTTCGATGCTGTAGGGTTCGTAAAACCGAAACTGGTCGAGGGTCTTGGCAATCCGGATAAATTCACTGGCAATGTTGACGATGTGCTGTTTCTGCTGGTCTCTGTTTTCGTCATCGATGTTGTACGGCAGCATGTCGGCCGTCACGACCTCGGGAAAAACCGCGAGGTCGACGGTCTCTGCGGGTTTGGGAATGTTCAGGCGGCGGGCTTCTTCGATGATGACCGGTGCCAGATTTTTCAACGTGTTGGTCAAAAACGCGAAGGTTGCTTCCCCTTCCCGCTTGAAATTCTCCATATCGACCAGATCGTAAAAAATAAGACGATTCAGGATGTGCTTTTGGGAATAGCAGGCAAGGCTCAGATGCCTGACGGCCGCACTCAGTTCTCGAAAAAAATACCAGTCGGAATTGTTCTTGGCCCCGTGAAAATCGAGAAAATCTTCCAGCAGTTGAGAGTTGGAAATAAGCACGGCATAGAGCTTTTTGCTGACCACGCCGGGGGTGGAGCGTTCGTCGGCCAGGAATTTGCAATACTTCAAATACTCCTGGGTAAATATTTTTACCCTCTCGGCGAATGTTATATCACATGTATAAGCAGCATCCATTTCCATGCATCCTGTCTTAAGGGCCGCGGCAAGAAATAATGACACATTTTGTTTGTCTTTTGGCCCGTCTACCGCGTTACATCCACCAACACAGATCCCGATATGCATCGGCGGATG
>JBDNAO010000121.1:0-3441 GCA_039768375.1 Desulfobacterales bacterium
ATGAAAACTGTAAGAGGGTACTCGGTTCTGGGTTCTGGGTTGAGGGATGAAAGCAGTTTGAGGTGTCAGTGTTCGGCCAATTAAATTTCAAATAACAAAACTCAAATACCAACCAAATTACAATGACCAAAATTCGAAATTCCAAACCATTTGTTTTTGATCTTATTTAGGATTTGGATATTGTAATTTGGAACTTATTTGTATTTTGGTGCTTGTGTTTTGTTATTTGGCATTAGTCTAGACGGGCGCGCAAGCCCTGAAATCTGATTACCCTTGAACCTGGAACCCGGAACCCTGAACCCAGAACCTTGAACCCTGAATCCCGCATGGGCGGGAAACCGATCAGTTTAGGTTCTGTTCTCGTACCAATCCGGTTATGCGGTGCAACCCGTCAGAATTCTTATTCTAACCAGCGCTACACCCAGGAGCTATCATGACCGCCAGGTTTTACATTACGACCCCGATTTACTACGTCAACGCCAGGCCCCACCTCGGACATGCCTACACCACGATCATCGCCGACGTCGCCACTCGCTATCACCGCATGTGCCGGGAAGAGACCTTTTTCCTCACCGGTACGGATGAGCACGGCGACAAGGTGGTCCGGGCGGCCCGCCAGGAAAATATGAGCCCCCGAACATACGTCGATCGTATCAGTGGACAGTTCCAAGCGCTGTGGCCGGAGCTCAACATCAGCAACAGCCGTTTCATCCGCACCACTGACCCGGAGCACATGGCGGTCGTGGAACGGGTTCTCCAGAAAATTTACGACAGCGGCGACATTTACTTCAGTGAATACGAAGGCATCTACTGCTTCGGCTGTGAGCGCTTCTACACCGAGCGGGAATTGGTGGACGGCAAGTGCCCGGACCACGAAACCGAGCCGGAAATTATCAAGGAGGCCAACTACTTCTTCAAAATGAGCCGCTATCAGGACTGGCTCATCGATCACATCAATCGTCATCCTGACTTTATCCGGCCCGAACGCTACCGCAACGAGGTGCTGGCGTTTCTACGGGAACCCCTTGAAGACCTGTGCATCTCGCGGCCCAAGTCGCGTCTTAAATGGGGCATCACACTGCCGTTTGACGACAAATACGTCACTTACGTGTGGTTCGACGCCCTGCTCAACTACGTGTCGGCGCTCGGCTACCCGGACGGCGACTTGTTCCGCAAGTTCTGGCCTGTCACCCAGCATATCGTCGCCAAGGACATCCTCAAACCCCACGGCATCTATTGGCCCATCATGCTCAAGGCCGCAGGTATCGAGGTCTACACTCATTTGAACGTTCACGGCTACTGGAATGTGGAACAGAGCAAAATGTCCAAAAGCCTGGGAAACGTCGTGGAACCGCTGGAGCTGAAAAACATTTACGGGCTCGATGCCTTCCGTTTCTTTCTGACACGTGAAATGGCTTTCGGGCTCGATTCGAGCTTCTCGGAATCGGCGTTGGTGCACCGTCTCAACTCCGATCTGGCCAACGACTTGGGCAACCTATTTTCACGCACCCTGACCATGGCCCACAAATACCTCAAGGGGGTGGTGCCGGCCGTTGACCAGGCAACCGAGACCGAGCTGGGCCTGACCTTGAAAGCCGACGCCATGAAGGCCATCCTCGAATACGAAGCGACGATGAACGCGTTTGCCTTTCACCGGGCCTTGCAGGCGGTCTGGGATTTCATCGGTCAGATGAACAAGTGCATCGACGTCATGGCACCGTGGGAACTCGCCAAAAAGAACGCCAGCCGCAAACAGCTGGAAGCCGTAATGGTCAATCTGCTGGAAGGTCTTCGGATCATCGCCGGGCTCATCTATCCGGTCATGCCCGCTACGGCCGAGACCATGCAGAAGCATTTGGGACTTGACCCCGAGGCTGAATTTTACACCCTCGACCGATTGAAGCAGTGGAACGGCCTTCCGCCCGAAACCCGGATCTTGAAAACGGTCAGTCTTTTTCCGCGTGTCGACCTCAGCAAGTCCAAACCCGCAGCGGTGCCGTCGACCGCGGCCGCAGAAGCAAAACCCGCTTTCAAGCCTCAGGTGACGATCGAAGACTTTGCCAAAATCGACCTCAGGGTCGCCACGGTCGTCAAAGCCGAAGCCGTCCCGAGAGCCAACAAACTGCTGCGACTGGAAATCGATTTGGGTGAGCGGCGCACAATTGTGGCCGGTATAGCCGGAAGCTACACGCCCGAGGAACTCGAAGGAAAGCAGATCATCGTGGTCGCCAACCTGAAGCCGGCTAAAATCATGGGCATTCTATCGAACGGTATGCTTTTGGCTGTCGTCGGTGAAACCGGTGTCAGCATTGCAACGCCGGAGCGCAAGATGAAACCGGGAACGCAATTGAGATGAGGATGTCAACGCAGACTTTTTTCATTTGCTCATTCTGAAGAACCTGCTAAAATAACGATTGTAGAGATGAACCCGTTTCCCGATTGTATCGGCGTCATACCGGCGCGTTACGGCTCCACCCGTTTTCCCGGCAAACCTCTGGCGGAAATACACGGAAAACCGATGTTTTGGCATGTTTACCACCGGGCCAGCCGCTGTGAGAAGCTGAATCGTGTCGTGCTGGCCACCGACGACCGACGGATATGCGCCGCGGCCGTCCGATTCGATATTCCCGTGGTGATGACCCGTTCGGATCACCCCAGCGGAACCGACCGCGTCCTGGATGCCGCCGAGCAGCTCAATGTTCCAGACGATGCCGTGGTGGTCAATATTCAGGGGGACGAACCGGCACTGGAACCGGAGATGTTGAGCGAACTTCTGGCGCCCTTCGCGACGGCCGCAACCCGGGTGACGACCCTGGTGCGCTCCGTTGCGGCTGCGGAAGCCGACTCCCCGGATGCCGTCAAAGTGGTTTTTTCAAAAAGCGGAAAAGCCCTCTATTTTTCGCGGTCGTTCATCCCCTTTCACCGCGACGACCAGCCGGATCGGGTTTACCGGCACATCGGCATGTACGCCTTTCGCAAAGAGGCCCTGAAACAGTTCGTCACCCTCGGGCCGAGCCCCCTGGAAAAAACAGAGAAGCTCGAGCAGCTGCGGCTGCTGGAGAACGACATTCCGATTCAAGTCGTGGTTACCTCCCGCAGCAGCATCGATGTCAATCGGCCCGAGGATATTGCTCTCGTCAGCCGGATCCTGGCTGGTGAAGACCCCGAGGCAGCCATCCAGCCTTTGGCAGAATGATCTTCTGCAGTAAAATTCGGATAAAGAGGTCATAAGGCATGCATACTTTCAAATACGGTGTTGTGAACGTTTTAAGAAGCCTGCGATGGCTGAAAAAAAGGATAAGCGGCCTTTGTACCGACCGGATCTATTTCGGACGCAGCCTCGCGCGGGTCCCGTCCGGGGCGGTCGTTTTCTTCCCTTGCCGCCCGACCCTTTTGGCCTGCGGGCTGGCCGGCATCGTGGCCTTCAATCAGAAAAAAAAG
>JBDNAO010000540.1:0-3650 GCA_039768375.1 Desulfobacterales bacterium
CCTTCCGCCACGATCACCGGTACTTTGCGTTTACCTTTCGAATAATTAAGCATCGTTTCCAATTTCTTCGGGGCCGCAAGGACGTCGATGTACTCAAAATCCTTGTTTTCTTTTTCGTGAGCTTCCCGAGCTTCCGTGGTGAAAGGTCATGTGTTTTTACCAAAAATCAATATCTTGTCTGTCATTTTCTTCCTCCTGAACCCAAAACACCTCGTAGTGTATGACGCATCGAAAAAGTCGCTGTCTGTCACTCACAATTGAATCCTCTATACGGATGACGTAACAATATTCTCTATTGGTGTCAATGATTTGGAATTGACAACGCCGTATCGCGCTGGTAATTATATCAGGTTATAACTCGTGTCCATCCGCGAGTTACCGGACGCCACAAGTCGGTTTTCGAAACAGAAATGAGCCGTTTTTCACAAGTTCAAAGAAATTTCGGAAGATGTCAATATGTGGACGGAAACCAACTCGGCAAATCGAGTTGCGCCCCCTGCCCTTCGCCTAAGGGCTCGCGAAAAAAGAAGTTCGTAATTTTGGGCGTTGAGACCTGGCCGACAAGGCGTAAAATCGCATAAATATGTGGATATTCCGAGATTTTGCAACGCAGCCGGACGGGATGCATCAGCGTCCAAAAATGGTCAGTTATTTTTAAGCGAGCCCTAAGGTTCACGAAAAAATAAGTCCGCAATTTTGGGCGTTGAAGCGCCAGGCCAACAAGTCGCGAAAACACCGGATTACCCGGTTATGCCGAGTTTTGGCAACACATCCGGAAGCGATGCATCGATGTCCAAAATATTGCATAAAACCTGACACCTAAAACTTAAAACCGAGTAAAAAGGCGATTTCCGACTTTTTACAAGACCGTCAAAGATGATATCGAAAGAAGCGGTGATCTCAAACGAACTGGGGCTGCACGCGCGATCGGCGGCCCAGATTGCCAGCCTGGCAGCCCGCGCCCGTCACGGGGTCTGGCTGGCCAAGGGTGAAGAGCGGGCAGCCGCATCGAGTATCATGGACCTGATCGCACTCGAGTGCCCTCGGGGAACCAAAATCGTGGTTATCATCGATAACCCGAGCGATCGGGACGTTCTGGACGCGATATCGGAATTGATCGAAAACGGCTTCGGAGAATAAGCGTACATGTCGGACAAAACCGATAGGGAAATCATGCTCGCCGGAATCAATGCCTCGCCCGGTATCTGCATCGGTAAAGCCTACCTTGTCGACAAGGAGGGCGTCGATGTCATTTCCCGGTATCCCATTCCGAAGGCGCAGGTGGCCAATGAACTCAAACGGTTCAAAGCCGCGGTCAAAAAAGCACGCGACGAGCTAAGGGCCATCATCGAGAACACGTCGGATGACTTCCGGCAGCAGACCAGCATTCTCGAAACGCAGGAAGTTCTCATCAAGGACAAATTGCTCTACGGCAAAACCATCACCGTCATTGAGCAGGAATACGTCAATGCGGAATGGGCCTTGAAAAAAGTGGTGTCCCATTTGAAGTCGATTTTTCAGGAAATGGCGGATCCCTATTTAAGAGAACGGGCGTCGGACGTCGTTAATTTGGCGGATCGAATCATGCGCAACCTGGTCGGCGCCAAGCAGCTCAATATCGGTAAGATCGAAAAGAGGGTCATACTGGTGGCCCGGGATTTGTCACCAGCCGAAACCAGCCAGATCCGTCTGGAAAAGATCAAAGGATTTATCACCGACAAGGGCGGCAAGGCCTCGCATACCGGAATCATCGCCCGCACACTTGAAATTCCGGCGGTTGTCGCGGCCGAAGATGCCACTGCATCAATTAAGAACGACGATCTCGTTATATTGGACGGTATTGCCGGCACCGTCATCATCCATCCGAGCGAAAAGACGCTGGTTAAATACGAACAAAGACGCATGCGGTACGAACGTCAGAAGGCAGCTATCAACCGCCGCAGCCGTCTGCCGGTTGAAACGCTCGACGGACAGAGCGTTAAGGTGTTGGGAAACATCGAACTCCCGGAAGAGGTGGTGGCGGTAGTCAATTACGGCGGAGACGGCATCGGCCTTTACCGGACCGAGTTTCAGTACATGAGCCGGCCCCGTTTTCCCGACGAGGACGAACTCTACGACAAGTACTCCGATGTGGTTCAGGTGATGGCCCCCAAGCCGGTGACGATCCGGACGCTCGACATCAACGGAGACAAGGCGATTTCAGCCGAGAACGGTTTCAATGAAGCCAATCCGGCCCTCGGGCTGCGGGGAATCCGCTACTGTCTGCAGCGACCGGAAGTTTTCCGCACCCAGCTGCGCGCCATACTGCGGGCCGCGGTGTTTGGTAAAGTACGAATCATGTTTCCGATGGTCGCCACCCAGCGTGAGGTCATACAGGCTAAAGAAGCCTTAAAAGAAGCGGCTCACTCACTGGCGCAAGAAGGTGTTCCTTTCAGCGAAAAACTCGAAATCGGCGTCTTGGTCGAAATTCCCTCGGCCGTCATCATGGCGGACGCTATAGCCGAAGAGGCCGACTTTTTCAGTATCGGTACCAACGATCTGATTCAGTATACCCTGGCGATCGATCGCAACAACAAGAATGTGTCCCACCTGTTCCGACCGCTCGACCCGGCCATTCTGCGGATGCTAAAACAAATCACGGATGTCGCCGGTCAAAGAAACATCAAGGTGTCCATCTGCGGTGAAATGGCCAGCTATCCAATTCACATTCCAATTTTATTGGGACTCGGAATGGACGAAATGAGCATGAACCCCCAGGCAATTCCAACCATAAAGCAGATGATCCGTTCGATTAAAATCAGCGATACCAAACCACTGGTGGAAGAAGCCCTTAGACTCAGGTCTGCAGAAAAGGTATTTGCATTGCTGCGGGACACCTACGGCGACGTATTGTCGGAATTTAATCGGACAGACGACGGTGCCGCCTCAGGGGTTAAAGCAAAAGCCAAAGGAAAAGCCGCCAGGCGGAGAGCGTAGAGCACCGAATCACCGCTTGCCTCGTTTTGTCGATAAATAGTGCAAGTACCCCCAAATTGTCGATATGGATGACCGCGTAAAAAAAGGGCCAAAGAAAAACATTGCCGAGAACCGCAAGGCCCGGCACGATTATCACATCGAAGAGGTCTTCGAAGCCGGCTTGGTCCTCAAGGGAACCGAGGTAAAGTCTCTGCGCCAGGGACGGGTCAACTTGAAAGATTCCTATGCCAGGATCAAGAACGGGGAAGTCTACGTCTATCAGATGCACATCAGCCCTTACAAATTTGCCTACTACGACAATCACGACCCTCTGCGTCCCCGCAAACTGTTGCTGCATAAACGCGAGATTAAACGCCTCTACGGTAAGGTGAACGAGCAGGGGTCGACCCTGGTGCCCCTGCAGCTTTATTTCAGGGACGGCAAGGTCAAAATGGCCCTGGCATTGGCAAGGGGCAAAAGGAAATACGACAAACGCGAATCCATCCGCCGCCGCGAAGGGCAGCGCGAAATGGATCGGGTCCGCAAGCAATACACCAGCCGTTACTGAAGCAAACCCGGTCATCCACGACCACCTGGAAAAAACCGCTTCTTGTCACCCTCTTCTCAATGCCATTAACTTAAGGCCCAATATTCCCCCCTTTGAAAAAAGGGGGGCCAGGGGGGATTTATTGTTA
>JBDNAO010000541.1:0-3309 GCA_039768375.1 Desulfobacterales bacterium
TCAGGTGTCAGGTGTCAGAAAACCCCAAATCCTGAAACCCGAAACCTGAACACTGATTTGGTTGCGGCCGAAGGCCTGCATTGGGATCTTGAACCTGTTTTTCTCTTCCTGACATCCGTGGACGGACTGGGACCGTCGATAACCGGAGGACGATACGATTCCTGAGTCCGGGTCCTTTACATCAGAACCGTCGACCCTTTGCCGTGTATCAATGGCCTTAACCTTGGGCCTGACCCATATTCCAGGCATTCCTCATTTTGCCATCAGGTAGTGCACCGCTTTCTCCAGCCCGTCGATCGACAACTCGAACATGGGAAAAATTTGGCCAATGGTTTTAACTGTTTGGGTGTAATTCCACATATCTTCCGGCATTGGGTTGAGCCACACAGCGTGCGAAAAGGTAGCGGCCAGAAATTTGAGGCATTCGATGCTGGGCGTTCCGCTTCTTTCCTCGATATGGATCGAACCATCGGCGACCATCAACTCGTAGGGCGCCATGCTGGCATCGCCGACGATGAACAATCGGGTATGCGGATCGGCCGCAGCAAACTCGGCGATCGGTTTCGGTTTGCGAAAACGGGCCGAATCTCCCCAAAGGGTGCTGTAGACGGTGTTGTGGAAAAAATAGGTCCTGAGGTCTTTGAACTGAGACCGGGCGTAATCAAAAACCGTCTGCACCACGGAAATGTAAGGATCCATCGAATACCCGCCGTTGTCGATCGCGAGAATCACCTTCAGGCGATCCTTCAGACTGCGTTCGAAAACGATTTCGATTTCGCCCCCGTTTTTCATTGTTTGATAGAGCGTTTCATCGATATTGACCCGATCCTTGGGACCCACCGCTACCAGGTTGCGCAGCCGCTTCAACGCCTCTCCCACCATCGGCCGCGTCAATGGCCCGCTCAGGGAGTAGTCGCGGTAGCGACGGTCCAAGGCGACTTTCACGGCCGACTTGTTGCGTGAAACGCCGCCCACGCGCATTCCGCCCGGATGGTAACCCGAATGACCCACCGGTGAGGTCCCGCCGGTGCCGATCCAGCGGCTTCCGCCGTGATGTTCACCGGTCTGCTCCTTGAGGCGTTCTTTGAAGTATTCGATCAGCTCTTCCGGGGTCAGGCGGTTCAACTCGGATTCATCGATGCCGAGGGCCTCGGCCAGCGCACGGGGATCTTTCAACCATTGGTCGAGCATGGTCCGGGCGATATCGTCCAGTTCGACACCGCTGTAATCCGGCAACTCGGCCCCCTCGAAGTGGTGTGCAAACGCCTGGTCATACAGATCAAAATAGCGCTCGCTCTTGACCAGGATCGATCGTGACGCCGTATAAAAATCGTTGAGGGAATTCACCAGCCCGGTCCGAAGCGCGCGGTGGAGCGTCAGAAACGAGGTCGGGCTGACTGGAATCCCGATGTTTTTGAGAGTGTAAAAAAAGTCGATGAACATTTCAGAACAATCTTCTCCTGCGGAGCAGTTCGTTTGTTCGCTGCAGATCTTGGCTTTTTTTGAAGAGCACCCCCAGATAAGGGATTTCACCGCTGGCCAGCTTTTTGGGTTTGAAATCGGGATCGGCATTGAGTGCCCGTACCCAGTTGATCAGCTCTCTGGTAGCCGGTTTTTTTTCGATTCCCTCCATTTCACGCAGTCGGTAAAATGCCGTCACTGAATTTTCCATCAGCTCTGCGTCCAGATTCGGAAAGTGGACGGCAATGATGTTGCGCATCATTTTGGGCTCCGGGAAGGCGATGTGATGAAAGTTGCACCGGCCCAGGAAGGGATCCGACAAGTCTTTCTTGGCGTTCGAGGTGATGATGATAACCGGACGGGTGCGGGCCGTGATGGTTTTATCGATTTCGATGATGTCGAACTCCATTTGGTCGAGAACATCGAGCATGTCATCCTGGAAATCGGTGTCGGCCTTGTCGATTTCGTCGATCAGCAAAACCGTGCGCCTGTCGGCGGTGAACGCCTGCCCGATTTTCCCCATCCGGATGTAGTCCTCTATGTTGCTCACATTCCGGTTGGAGTCGCCGAAGCGGCTGTCGTTGAGCCGTGTCAGTGTGTCGTACTGGTAGAGCGCGTCGATCAGTTTCATGCTGGATTTGACGTTCAGTACGACCAGCGGCATCTTCAGGCTCTCGGCGATGGCATGGGCCAGCATCGTCTTGCCGGTGCCCGGTTCCCCTTTCAGCAGCAGCGGCATTTCAAGGGCCATGGAAATGTTGATGATACTGGCCAGTTCATCATCGAGAACATAGCGGGTGGCACCCGTAAAATGTGCCGATCCTTTTTTTTCAGACATATGTGACCTCACGTGGCAGATTCAGGTTGCCTTCAGTTGGGCTCTAATAGCTTCTCACCCAACGGGTTATGTTGATTATCACAAGTCTTGGTAAGAATTGTTCCCCGTTTCATTCGGTTAGAACCTTTGAACCCGGAATCCCGCCTGGGCGGGAAACCAATCAGTTTGGGTTTATGTGAACCCTAAAGTCGCCCGTACCCGGTCCGAAACCCCGCGCGCGAGCCGCAGCACCTTCTCCGCCAGTTCCAGCGGCAAGGTTCCGGCCCCGCAACTGGGCGTGATCAAGGATTGAGAAACAATCCGACGACGGTCGATTCCCAGCGCCTCGACCCTCGCGATCTCTTCATACCATTTCTCCGAAAGGGAAGCGGCGGTTTCTCTGACGATATCATCCCGGCTTCCGGTGGGAACGATCCCCCAGGCCAATATTTTTCCGGCCGCGATGAACCGGCGGATCAACTCGGGGTAGAGAATAAACCGGTCAAAGAACGCATAAGCATCGAAGTTGACGATATCGGCGGATGATTCCAGAATCAGGGACCAGTCGGTGTTCGCACAGATGTGCACCCCCGCGATGCCGCCGGCCCCATGGACGGCCTCGATGACTTCGGCCAGGCAGGCGGAAACGTCTTCCTTGGAAACACTGATGAATTCGGATGTGCCGAAACCCGCCAGAGCCGGCTCATCGAAAAATATGATGACCGGTCGTCCGGAATCAGACAAACGACGGACTTGCCAAACGGCCTTCAGGGCCAGAAGTTTCACGGCCGCATCCCGCAGCTGGGGGTTGTAGAATATGGCCTGCCGATTTTCGTCGTGGACACCGGTACAGAAGGTGAACGGGCCGGTTACCTGCCCCTTGACGGCGATCGGCGCCTGAGACCGGTCGGCCAGCTGCTCCATCAGGACCGCAAATCCGGGGGCGGCATCCGTTCCAAGTGCAAAGCGGGTTCGGTCGATGTCCGCCCCTCCTTCGGTCACCGCCACGAATTCCTCGTAAAATGCCAGCA
>JBDNAO010000122.1:0-11137 GCA_039768375.1 Desulfobacterales bacterium
CGGTACCGGCCCAATCTTCGAAACCAAAAACGACTTTGGCCGATCTGCGCGTCGCAGAAGCAATCATCTGTGAAAATGTGAAGAACAGGATGCCTGCCGGCGTGCAAAATTCTTTCCCCTGGTCGATCCCGCGCGTCTATGTCTGGAGTATAATTAAAGCCGAGAAGTATCCAGCCAAGATCCGGCATATTTATTACTTTGGCGAGCAAAAGATCAGCGATGTCGCATTGAATGTTCGATCTTTTTCATGGCGAACATGGAGTTACCAGACCATTTCAGACAAGCGCTACAAAGGCTCATGGCGGGTCGATATCGCCACGGCCGAAGGCAAAGTGCTGCAGCGTCTCTACTTTGAAGTCAAGTAAAGGTTTTCAACTTCTGATTCACTACCACAGTATTTTTTATAGAATCGAGACCGCCTATTCCATATCGATTAGAAACGTCCGTACGCCGCATTATGGAATTTTTTTCTCAGCAGTGGGTACTTGATTTTCCAAAATAAAGTCTCCCCGTTTTAGCTGCCCCATGTAACCTAAAGAAAATAATACATTTATCTCAATTTATTTTTTGGCATGACTTTTGATATAAGTGCTCCTAACCTGCTGTGGTGATGTCGTCCGATCTTCGTCACGCAGGCAAAGAAGAATAAAGGAACCCCACAGAAGTAAAGTCGGCTGATTCTGGGGCGTGCAGTTAAGTGACAACAAGGAGTGAAATATGAATATCAAAGGTCTTTTGTTTGTGCCGCTTGCGACCGCAATGCTGTGGACTCTCCTCGGGTCCGCCATGTATATCTTCTGGCAGGCCTACAAAATTCTCTCGGCAGTAACGGGAAACGTAGCGGCTTGATTTTTTTTAGCCGTCATGCATGTTGATGAATTCGTAAAAAGTCTCCATTCAGACGGATTCGCAAAAAGCCCGAGATCAAGGCTTGCGAATTTCGAGGAATGAGGCGTACTTATGGTACGCCGCAGTGACGAGAAATGAAGCGTAACGCAGATATCGGGCTTTTTACGGATCCGTCAATGTTTGAACGAGCGCTGCCCGGTAAACACCATCGTCGCATCGACCTCGTTGCACGCCTCGATGGACTGGTAGTCGTTGGTGGAGCCGCCCGGTTGGATCACGGCTGAAACGCCTTCCCGCAATCCGACGTCGATCCCGTCGCGGAAGGGAAAGAACGCGTCGCTGACCATGGCTGCGCCGATCAATCCACCCTTCTCACTTGCGACCTGGTAGTCGATTTCGGCCCGTTTTTCCTTTTCTTTCATGTCGTTGTAGGCAATGCCGTATTCTTCGAAACAGTACCGATCGGCCAGTTTGCGATAGGCCTTGTCGCGGGCTATTTCGGCCACCCCGACCCGGTCCTGCTCACCGGTGCCGATGCCGACAGTCACCTGGTCCTTGACGTAGATAACCGAATTCGAGGTAATCCCCGACTCGACCAGCCAGCCGAATAGAAGATCAGCGTATTCCGTATCGGTCGGCGCGCGCTTCACGCGATAAACCTCGCCCTTGACCTCGCATTCCGCCGTCTTCAGCGAATCGCGAGTGCGGGAAACGGGCACAAAAGACCACTGGGTGATGATTCCGCCGTCGATCAGGGATTTGAATTCCACCACGCGCTGACCGACAAGGGTTTCCAAGCGTTCGATGTTGCCGATCCGGATGACCCTGAGATTTTTCTTTTTGGCAAAGATATCCATCACGCCGTCCTCGAAATCGGGAGCCACCACGACCTCGGCGTATTGCTGGTTGACGGCCTCGGCCGTTGCCCGATCAACCGGTCGGTTCAAAGCGATGCAGCCACCGAAAGCCGCCACCCGATCGGCCATGTTGGCCTTGAGGTAGGCTTCCTCCAGGGATTCGGACTGTGCCACCCCGCAGGGGTTGTTGTGCTTGACGATCACCGCCGTCGGCTTGTCCATGAAGTATCGCAGAATGTTCAATGAATTGTCCGCATCGGTCAAGTTCGTTTTCCCCGGGTGCTTGCCGGACTGCAGCAATTCGATGTCGGAGGCCAGGTATCGTCCCGGTTGGATCGATTCTGCCGCCCCCAGAATCAGGTTTCCGTTGACCAGCTTGTAAAGAGCGGCCTCCTGACCCGGATTTTCGCCGTAGCGCAATCCCTTGTTCTCGCCGTCGATGGTCCAGAGGACCTTCTCGTAAAACAGCGTCTGCCGCTCTTGTTCCGCCACGAAACTGATCTCCATCCGGGGTGGAAAATGGTCGTCGACGATGGTGCGGTACATTTTTTTGAGATCTTCGGCCATGGTGGTCTCCTTTGTTAATGCGAAAAAATAGAAACTTGAAACTCGAAACTCGAAACTCAGAATCCGTAAACCGACTAACGGGCGCAACGGGCACAACCGGCCAAACCTACTCCATGTAACATCTTCTGACATCCTCGATATTGTGATCCGCCAGAAAATCAGCAATCGCCCGGTCGTAGACCGCCGTGTGGGCAAACGCCTTCCCGGCGAGCCGGAACCGCAAATCCAGAGGCAGTCGCCCTTCATGGGCCCGCAGTTCCGATACGATCCGGCCATAATCGGCCGGATCGACGACCGGAGCAACCCGGATGAAGTTCTTGGCAGCCGCCCGGATCATGCAGGGGCCGCCGATATCGATATTTCCTCTGGCCTGCTCCACCGTCACATCGGGCTGCGAAATCGTTTCCTTGAACGGGTATAGGTTGACCACGACCATATCGATCGGCACGCTGCCGGTCCGTTTCAAATCGGCTTGGTGGGCCTCGTTGTAAGTTTCCGTCAAAAGGCCGAGGTATATTTTGAAATCGAGCGTCTTCACCAGGCCACCCTGGGTTTCCGGCTGCCCCGTGTAGGCCGACACCTGGGTCAGACAGGTCTCGGCCCGGTCCCCGAGGATCTCCTTTAATCGGTTGTAAGTGCCGCCGGTGGAAAAGAGTTTCAGGTCCGGGTTGATTTCCAGCAACTGTGGGACGAAGGTGTCCAGGCCGCCTTTGTCTGACACGCTCACCAAGGCGTGCTTCAGCGTCACAAACGCGTCGATCTTCTCAACCACATTGATACTCATGATGTTTATTCCTTTCCGTCGTATTCCTGAAGAAAGCGTTGAAAGTAGTTTTCCATGAACCGGTGGCGTGCTTCCGCCAACTGTCTGCCGGCGACGGTCAACATCCGGTCTCTGATTTTGCACAGCTTGACCCTGTATTCGCGATAACCGGTATCGTCTGCGGTGTAGGGCTGTGTCTCCTCGATCCTGACGTCGGGATTGTGCAGTCGCGCACCGACTTCACCGGCGAAAAGAAATGCGCGAGCCACACCTACCGCGCCGATGGCATCCAACTTGTCCGCGTCGAACAGCACTCTGGCCTCCAACGTCTCCGGCGCCTGGCGGCCCCGAAACCGGTGGGTGGAAATGCAGTGCAAAATGTTTTGTTTCTGCCGTTCCGTCAAGGGCAGTTCCTCGACGATCGGCCCGGCCAGGCGGGCTCCTTCCTGGGCGTGACAGACGCTGCCGCTGGAGGTGTCCTGGCGCGCCCGGCCGATGTCGTGCAGCAGCGCCGCAATCCGGACCACATCGAGATCCGCCTGCTCGGCGGACGCAATGTGGTCGCAAAGGCGATAAACCCGGCGGGTGTGGTCCCAATCGTGGCTGCCGCGCGCACCGGTAAAAAAAGTTGCAGCCGTCGACCGCACGGCCGCGATCATATCCCCGGTTGCGCGGCAATGCCCGGCGAAAACCCTTTCGGACTTTGCCGGGATTGGCGAAGATTGTTTTTCGTGACAATCAAACATGGTGTGATTTGATAGTTTTCCGCACCAAATGATCAGACGGTGGCGCCCGGTCAGGGTGACGTTTTGCCGGTCATGGTATCGATCTCGACCTTGAAAACCGAAATCTTGTTGACCGGCGCATCAGGATAATCGAACGCCCCCTCGGCATAGTGGTTCATGATGATGTCCAGGGCCTCGCGTTTGGCGGCCGTCGCCTCGACAAAAGCGGCGTTTCCGAATCCGATGACGCTTCTATAGCGCATGCTGAAGTCACAGGCCTTTTCCCCAGTACGCACCTCGGTATCGCAGTCGAGTTCAAAGCAGACGCGCGGGTTTTTCCTGAGGAGGCCAAGCTTCTTGCCCTCGGCGGCGGAGTGGAAATAAAGCGTGTTGTTCCTGAAGCCGAAACAGAGGGGCACGATGTAAGGCCCGCTGTCGTCGGCCATCGCCAGCCGGCAAACGGTCGACTTTTCAATAATCAACTCGATTTCATTTCGATCGGTAATCTCTTTGTCTTTTCGTCGCATTCAGCTTTCCTCGCTGCACATGGCCTCGCCTCCACCGGTCGGCACTTTTTTTCGGTTTCTGTTGTACAGGGGAAGAAGCTGGTATTTCAAGAACAAAATACGCCTTATACGATTATTTTTAGTGGGTGATCGCCTTTTAACTGGTCGAATTTGCTAAATATCATCCACTCTCCTCCACCCTCTCAACGATATCATTAACGTCCACTAATTATTTATAAAAAATGCTTTATATAAATTGTTTTTCTTGACAATCAGCTTAAAATACCATTAAATTGTATCAAAAGTGGTTTAAAGTGGATTTATTTGGAGATCAGGGACAAAAAAAGTGTCTTTTCGAGGCTCTTCATATCACAACATCGACACAAAAGGACGTGTCATCATCCCGGCGCGTTTCAAGGAGCCTATAAAAAACGGTGAACGTTCCGGTGTCATGGTCACCAAGTTGGATGGCGGCCTGGTGGCCTATCCGTTTGACGAATGGGAAAAAGTCGAACAAAAAATTCTTTATCAGGCCACAAAGGACGATGATTTGCGACTCTTCCGACGGTTTTTCGTCGGCAACGCCTCCGACTGTTACTGCGACAGGCAGGACCGCATTCTGATTCCGCCCCCGTTGAGAGAATACGCGGGTCTCGTCAAGGAAATCGTTTTGGTCGGCGTGGTCGATCACTTTGAAATCTGGTCCAGAGCGAACTGGAAAAACGAAGAAGGCCGCTTCGAGCAAAGTGTAGAAAAATCCGATTTTAAAAAGAAAATTGGCGACATAGGTCTTTAGTTGAATGCACTATCATCATCTCCCCGCCATGCCGAGCGAGGTGATCGACTATCTGAATTGCCGACCCGCAAGGACATACGCGGACTGCACCCTGGGCGGTGCCGGTCATGCAATCCGGATTTGCGAAAAGATAGTGCCGGGGGGCACCCTGATCGGTATCGATCAGGATCTCGACGCCGTCGAAAATGCCCGCAACGTGCTGACGCGCTGCAGCGCCCATGTCCATATCTTCCATGACAACTTCGTCAATCTGCCGGACATTCTGGCGCAATTGGGCATCCCTGCGGTTGACGGCATGCTGCTCGACCTTGGTCTTTCCTTTCACCAGATCGAGGCCAGCGGTCGCGGATTCAGTTTCAACCGCGATGAGCCGCTGGACATGCGCATGAACGCCGCAGATAATATGACGGCCGAGGAAATTGTCAATAACGAGAGTGAAGCGGACCTGGCCAGAATATTTAAAGAGTACGGGGAAGAGCGGCGGGCTCGTTCAATAGCCCGAAAAATAGCATATGTGCGGAAAAAAGAAGCGATCCGTTCGAGCCGCCAGTTGGCCCGCATCGTAATCGAGGCATTGCCCGGTAAGGCGCGCTACGGTCGTAAGATTCACCCCGCGACCCGGGTGTTCATGGCCCTGCGCATCGCTGTCAACCGCGAACTCGAGCGGCTGAGAGAGTTTCTCGCAGATGCCGCCGACTATTTGAACCCGGGCGGCCGGCTATGCGTGCTCTCTTTTCATTCGCTCGAAGACCGGATCGTTAAACAACGCTTCGTCGCTTTAGCCCGCGGCTGCACCTGCCCACCGGTAATCCCGCATTGTGTCTGCGGCAATAAACCGGTGGCACGTATCGTGACCCGCAAAGTCGTGCGGCCGAGACAGGCAGAAGTCGACGCCAACCCGATGGCCCGCAGCACCCGACTCAGAGTTCTGGAAAAACTGACGCCCGAAAGCGCCTGATCCCGAGGCACAGACCAGCAACAGATAAACAGACCAGGAGCGGCGATGAACAAAAAACGCTCACAAGCCCCCTACCTGCAGCACGCCGGCATGTGGGCCCTGCTGATGGTTATCTTTATTACCGAACTGCTGCTCTACACCTGGTTCCGGGTGCAGTGTACCCAGATCGGCTATGAAACCAGCCGGGCTATGGAAACCCAACAGCGTCAGATCATGTTGCAAAACAATCTGAAAATCGAGCTGGCGCGACTGAAATCACCCAAGCGGATCGTCAAGATCGCCAAGGACCGCTTCGGCCTGGACATACCACGGGCCGAACAGATTATGTCACTGCCGTGAACCCAAAAGAAAAGAAATATCTTCGTTTCAGAGTCGTAACGATCGGCATTTTCTTCGGTCTGTTTTTAGGGGTGATCTGCGCCAAGGCCGCCTATCTGCAGATCTATCGCGGATCGTGGCTGTCACAGCTGGCAGCGGACCAATACGAGGCTTCCGTTAAAACATCGGGCAAGCGCGGCACCATTTATGACCGCAAAATGTCGGAGCTTGCGGTGAGCATCCAGGTGACATCGATCGCCGCCTACCCTGCGCGCCTCGGCGACCCGGCCAAGACAGCCGCAGCTCTGGCCAAGCCGTTGAATCTCGACCGCAGTTCGCTTCAACGAAGTTTCAGATCAAAGAAAACCTTCGTGTGGATCAAGCGCCAGGCCACTCCCCGGGAAGTCGAAAAGGTAAAAGAACTGAATTTGGGCGGCATCGAGTTTGTCCCTGAATACAACCGTTTTTATCCCAACAAGACCCTCGCCGCGCAAGTCATCGGATTTACCGGGGTCGACGGGGCCGGTCTCGAAGGGCTCGAACACTACTACAACCGCCTCTTGAAGGGTGCCGAAACCGAATACACTTTTCTGCGGGATGCACTGGGCAACCGGTTCGTCTCCAACGGCGCAAACGTGCAGGATTTCAGCGGCAAAAACCTGATCCTGACGATCGACCAGACCGTTCAATTCATCGCCGAGAGAACCCTGGAGGATACGGTCACGGAATTTGACGCCAACTCCGGCATCGCCATCGTCATGGAACCCAAAAGCGGGGCGCTTCTGGCCATCGCCCAGTATCCCTTTTTCAACCCGAATGCCTATCGCAAATTCAAATCGGCCAACTGGCGCAACCGGGCCATTACCGATTCGATCGAACCAGGATCAACCCTGAAAATATTTAGCGCCACCGCCGCGATCGAGTCCGGGGACTTCTCGCCGAACACGATTTTCTTCTGTGAAAACGGGGCCTATCGCATCGGACGCAAGATCGTTCGTGATGTTTCGTCCCACGGTTGGCTCTCCCTGCAGCAGATCGTCAAGTATTCCAGCAACATCGGGGCGATCAAAATCAGCGAAATTGTAGGGGCCAAGCACTTGTACAACACGCTGCTGGACTTCGGCTTCGGTGCCAAAACCGGTATCGACTGCCCCGGTGAATCCTCGGGCAGCTTGCCGAACTATCGGCATTGGACTCGGATGGATACGAGCGCCATCTCTTTCGGACACGGTATGGCAGCCTCTCCGCTCCAGCTGGTTACGGCAGTTTCGGCGATCGCCAACAACGGTGTCTTGATGAAGCCCTATCTCGTGGCCGCCGTAACGGATCAAAACAATCAAACCGTCCAGTCGCTCGCGCCGCACGTGGTGCGGCGCGTCGTGTCGAAGAGTACCGCCCGTAAGATCAGTACCATCCTGAAGACCGTGGTGGCCGAAGGCGGCACCGGGACCAAAGCCGCGCTGCAGGGCTTTTCGGTTGGCGGAAAAACCGGGACCGCCAAGAAGATCGGACCGGACGGGACCTATTCGGATGACGACTACATCGCTTCTTTTGTCGGCTTTACACCGGTGGACAACCCGGCCATTAGCGTTCTGGTCATTATCAACGAACCCCGCAAGCAGTATTACGGCGGGGTCGTGGCCGCACCGGCATTTCGCAGAATCGCCCAGGAAACTCTGAACTATCTCAACGTCCACCCCGACCTCCAAGACGGCCAGTTGGCAGCCGCCGAGGGAACAGAGGGACGGATTTGAAACTCACACGCCTGATCGGAGAAATACCGATATCACGGGTCAACGGCCGTCTGGCCCCAAGTCGCGATTGTGACCTCCGGTTCCTTAAACCCGATCCGGATATCACCTCCCTGCATTCCCGGGCCCAGAACGTCAAACCCGGCGGTCTCTTCGTAGCGATTCAGGGGTTTGCCGCCGACGGCCACGACTACATCGACCAGGCACTCGCAAACGGGGCGGTCGCCGTCGTCGTTCAGAAACCGCTGCGTCTCTCCACCGGTGTCGCCTCGATCGAAGTGGAGGATACCCGAAGGGCTCTGGCCGCGCTGGCCGCAAGTTTTTATGGTCACCCTTCCGAAAAACTGGTCGTGGTCGGCATAACCGGCACCAATGGCAAGACCACCACATCTTATCTGATCGAGCGTATTCTTCTGCAAGCCGGATACGCGCCGGGTGTCATCGGCACCGTCAACTACCGCTACGCCGGAGAAACGTACGACAATCCGGTCACCACGCCGGAATCTCTGGACCTGCAACGGATTCTATCCCGGATGCTGGCTGCCGGCGTGACCCACGTGATCCTCGAGGTCTCTTCCCATGCCCTAGACCTGCACCGGGTGGACGGCTGTTGGATGGACGTGGGCGTGTTCACCAACTTGTCGCAGGATCACCTGGACTACCACAAGGACATCGAAACTTACTGGCGTTGCAAAAAATCGCTGTTCACCGACATTCTGCGCTCCGGTCCTAAACAAAAGCGCGCCTCGGCCGTCATCAACCGTAACGATCCGAAGGGTGAAGAGTTGGTCCGGATTGTCGGCTTGAAAAAAATCACGGTCGGTGACGCGCGAGACAATACCGTGCAGTCGGATATCTCCAAGCAGGATCTGTCGGGTATCGCCGGCCGCATCGACACACCCGCTGGATCGTTTGATTTCCGGTCATCGCTGGTGGGTCGCTACAATTGCGAAAACATTCTCTGTGCTGCAGGCGTCGCGGTTGCCCTCGCTATTCCGACGGCCGCCATCAAGGCCGGGATCGAAAATGCCGCCGTGATCCCCGGACGCCTCGAGCCGATCCCCAACCAAGGGCAACGATTTGTCTATGTCGACTATGCCCACACGCCGGATGCACTGCGCAACGTTCTTGCGGCGCTGACCGCCATGGCCGACCGGCGGGTCCTGTGCGTTTTCGGCTGCGGCGGTGACCGGGACAGGGGCAAGCGTCCCCAAATGGGAAAGATTGCGGCGCAGATGTGCGACCTGGCGGTCGTGACGTCTGATAATCCTCGGTCTGAACCACCGCTTGTAATCATCGATCAGATCCTGGTCGGCACCCGTCAAGTCTGTCGGAGGGAATATAGTGCGGCCGAACTGGGTAACGGCACACCGGAAAAAGGCTATGCGGTGGAACCGGATCGGCGCAAAGCCATCCGCCTGGCCATCGCCGCATCCAACCCCGGCGATACGGTGCTCATTGCAGGCAAGGGCCATGAAACCTATCAGATCCTCGGCGGCAAAACCATTGCATTCGACGATCGGACAGTGGCGGCTCAAGCCCTGGCCGACGTTATGTGTGAGGCATCGAAAGAGGGAAACCCGAAATGACGCAGCCGCAAGGTCGGGGAACCACATCGCATGAGCTGCCGCCTCTGGAATGGACGGTGGCCGATTGCATCGATGCCACCGGTGGGGAGGTGCTCGGTTCGGAGACCGGCGTCCGGTTTGGTGGGATCTGCATCGATTCACGCCGGATAGCGCCCCGGGATCTCTTCGTGGCGATCAAGGGTGAGGCCCACGACGGTCACCGGTTTGCAAACGATGTCGTCCGGAAGGGCGTTCGTGGGTTGCTGCTGGCGCGGGCCAGGCTTTCGGAGCTACCCTGGGCGCAATGGATCGAGGAAAAAGTGGTCTGCATCGTCGTCGATGACACCATCGAAGCCCTGGGCCTTCTGGCCGCCTATCACCGCAACCGCAACAACGCCGCAGTCGTGGCCATTACCGGGTCCAACGGCAAAACCACCACCCGGCAGATGACGGCGGCCGTCGTGTCGCAGCGCTTCCCCACGCTGTCGACCCGCAAGAACTTCAACAACAATATCGGGCTGCCACTCACCCTATTGGAGCTATGTCCGGATCATCGTTGGGCGGTGGTTGAACTCGGCATGAACGCCCCCGGCGAAATAGCAGCCCTGGCCGGCATCTGCAGGCCGAACATCGGTGTCATCACCAATGTCGCTCCCGCACACCTGGAGGGTGTGGGGTCTCTTGAAGGGGTCATGCATGCCAAAGGAGAACTGCTGGACAAGATCGATTCCGGCGGCACGGCGGTGCTTAATGCCGACGATCCGTTGGTACTGCGTCTGGCCCAAAAATCCAACAGCGAGGTCCTGCTTTTCGGCGTTGCGGCACAGGCCGACGTCCGGGCCGAGTCGATCGATGCCGGCGCCCGGGATAGCCGGTTCGATCTCGTACTGCCCGGAGACCGCGTGCGGATTGTGCTGAAGATTCCCGGGGTCTTCATGCTCTCAAACGCTCTGGCTGCAGCAGCAGCTGGCGTCAAAATCGGCCTAGCGCCGGCGGAGATCAAGGCCGGTCTGGAAAACTTCGTACCGGCCGAAAGCCGAATGAACATCCTGACAACCCAGACCGGAATACATGTGATCGACGACACGTACAATGCCAATCCCGGCTCGATGGCAGCCGCACTGTCGACTCTTAAAACCTTGCGCCGGCAGCAGCGTGCCTTTTTCGTCATCGGCGACATGCGCGAACTGGGGCAGCACTCGGAAGTGCTTCACAGAGAGTTGGGCGCCCTCTGCACCCGTTCGGGAATCGACGGTCTTTTTGCCACTGGTGACTTTGCCGCGGTCGTGGCCCGCGGCGCCCGTGAAACCGGAATGGACGCCCAGGCAATCGTTATGGGAACCAAGGATGATCTGCTACACGCGCTCCGGCGGACTCTCAAGCCCGGCGACTGGGTCTTGGTAAAAGGATCACGGGCGATGGCCATGGAAGACGTCGTCTGGGGGCTCAAGAAATGGTCGGATCAATAAGGCAACCGCA
>JBDNAO010000123.1:0-3089 GCA_039768375.1 Desulfobacterales bacterium
CACTCCATTTGTTCAATTGCTTTTTGCAGGGTCAGGCCCTCCTTGTAAACGGCGGCCTCTTTTTCCGGGGCACCGATAAATTTTTCTGACAGATAGTCGACCTTTACCTCTCTGTCACTGCCTGCCAGCGTCAACGCCCGCTCGATTTCGTTTTCCAGCTCTCTGATGTTGCCCGGCCAATCATACTGCATGAAAAACGCCAGGACTTGCGGCGTCAACCGTGCCTTCGGACGCTTGAACTTCTTGGCGAACTTGTCGAGAAAATGCGCCGACAAAAGCGGAATATCATCCCTTCTCTCTCGCAGGGGGGGCAGCAAGATGGGGAACACGTGGACGCGATAGTAAAGATCATCCCGGAAACGACCGCCTTTGACCTCCTCGAGCAGGTCGCGGTTGGATGAGGAGATGAGCCTGAATTTCACCTTTTGGTAACGGCTGCCGCCCACAGGACGGACTTGACCCTCTTGAAGAACCCGCAACAGCTTGGTTTGCATGGAATGCGGCATGTCGGCGATCTCGTCGAGGAAAATGGTACCGCCGTCCGCCATTTCAAACAGCCCCTTCTTGTCGGAGACGGCCCCGGTGAAAGCGCCCTTGACATGACCGAAAAGTTCGCTTTCCAGAAGGTTTTCGGTCAGTGCACCGCAGTTCTCGGCGACAAAGGGCTGACCCTTCAGGGGGCTGTTGTAGTGAATGGCCTTGGCGAGAAGCTCTTTTCCGGTACCGGTTTTACCCTGTATGAAGACGGTCGTCGTGGTCCCGATGACTTTTTCCAAAAGCGCGAAGACGTGGCGCATCGCCTGACTGGATCCGATGATTCCCTGCAGGTTGAAGCGGTCCTGCACTTCCGAAAGGAGGCGGATGTTTTCGATTTCCAATGTGCTGGCATATTGTCTGATGTCACCGTAGAGGGTCGCATTTTCGACTGCAATGGCGATGGTGCTCGATAAAATTTCCAACAAAAAAAGGTCTTTTTGGGTAAACTTGCCCGAAAGCTTGTTCAGCGCATACAACACGCCGAGAATGTCTTTGCGCGTTTTGAGCGGCACGCAAATCATCGAGCGCGTGATAAAATCTTTTTGAATATCGAGATTGGAGGAGAACCGGTCGTCTTTTGAAGCATCATGAATCATGACCGACTGCTTCTCACGCAACACCCAGCCCGCTACGCCGTAATCAGCCGGGAATCGCATCCTGTCCATCCCTTTCTCGGTCCCGTCTCTCTGCTCTTCGGCCGTTCGGATGAAATAAAACTCCCTGTTCTTCGCGTCGTGCAAGGCGATGGAGGCCCCCTCAATGCCGAAGACTTCCTTGATTTTGGACAGAATTCTGCGGAGCATCACGTTCATATTGTCGATGGAATGAACCGATGTGGATAGCTCGTAGAGCAGGTCCAGGTCATGCTTGGTCAAGGACACTGATTGATGGGACACTGCAGACATCGCTGGCCTCCTGAAGTGCTTAAATATTTATCGGTTCCAGGTTCAGCACCACCGCTGGCCGCCGAAGCGTCCAGTTTGATCAGTAAGAAACAGTGCCATTTTGGCGTAGTTTCATATAAGGGTTCAACGTTCAAAGGTTACAACCAATGGCATAGGGCATGCCCTATTGATCAAGATCCGGAATACCCGAAATACTCCATTGGGTGAAACGGTTTTATAAACATCATCAACCCAGAACCTTGAACCCCGAACCCTGAACCTGAAACCCCAAGCCCTTAACCGATCAGTTGCCGGAGAGCATGAATTCAGGTATCCGGACCGGGGCCGCCGCAAACCGTCAACTAAATATATAGCTGCACATAAAAATTATCAACTAACTTTACAATTTCTGGGATCATTGCCTTTTTCAGTGCGGTCACAAAAATCTAACCAAAATAAATTTTAATTTAATATCAGATAAATAAAAGCACCTATGCCGTATCATCCTGCCTTTTGGCGAACCTGGCACCAATGCTGCTATTACGCTTGTCAGGACCGGCTGGAACACCAAAAACGGAAAGGAGGTACGGTATGAAGACGCTCATCATCTTTGTCGTTTGTAGTATCGTGTTGGTTTTTGGGGCATTTCCCGTTTCAGGTGATACCAACGTCGGGCGGGATCCGGCAGCGTTTTACGCCAACTGCATCGACAAGAAGATTACCTGCTGCGATTGCAAAGGGGGAATGTGGAATTCGCGATCTGAGAATCTTCGCAGTTGCTCACGGCTGGCGATTCTTAAAGCGATTTTTCTGAGTGCCAACAAGGAACAGTTGATCCGTGAAATGGAGGCAAACGGTGTCGCAAAGAAGACGTACAAAGTCGACTATTATCTAAACAAGCGGTTTTATGAAAACCTGGATGCCTCTTTTTGACGACTAGTTGGCGGGACTTAAAAGGACATTGAAAAGCAGCAATGGACCCGGCCGACAAAGCGATCGGTTTTCTAAGAGCGGAGCAGAATCAATTTTTCCATCAACTATTCGAAAACAAGCCGATAATACCAGGAGGAAACGCATTGACTGAGCAGCCTATATCCGGGCCGTTCAGCCGGCGGCCCGGATAAAAACACCTCATTTGAAACGATCAGTTCAGGAAACAAGATGGGAGAGAAAAACATGGAACGGCTCGAGGAATTGATCAGGATCTTGTCCGAACCGGCGATGCGTGCGCGGCATTCGAAAGCCAAGACAACGCAGACCTGTAAAATTTGTAATGGTCCGGCCCTTTGCTTCCGAGATGCGGTTTCGTCATTCGAGTACACAGTATCAGCGATCTGCCAGGAGTGTCAGGACAAGTACCTTTGCGCCGCAAACCGCCAACCGACTTGATCTAAAACGACATGGCTTTTATGAATTGACATGGGCCTATAATATCAAAGAGTTTCCATTTGACATAAGATATTTTCCGTCGTAATTAAAACCCGGATCCAATTCAACGTCACCGGTTGCTGCTAAACTACCGCGCTTCTTACGCTGCCGGATTCTGATGTCTCTTCTCCTCTGCGGATTCAACATCCGCAATTGATCGGTTCCAGGTTCTGGGTTCAGCCCAGCCGCTGGCCTGAAAAGCGGCCAGTTTGATCGATAAAGAAACTGTGCCATTTTGAC
>JBDNAO010000124.1:0-3928 GCA_039768375.1 Desulfobacterales bacterium
CGAGCCGCATCTTCTCACTGTCGTACGCGACATCACCGATCGCAAATTTTATGAGAAAAGGGACCAGGCTGCCAACAACTTCCTCCGGATCACCAATCGCCATACAAAAATGCAACCCATGCTGAAAGAGTTCGTGGCGGAAATCATGGAAATGACGAAATGTTCGGCAGCGGCCGTCCGGATCATGGACCAAGAGGGCAATATCCCCTATGCCGAGGCTGCCGGATTCAGTGACGATTTCTGCACGTTGGAAGGCAATCTCTCGATTCATTCGAATGGGGGAATGTGTGCCCGGGTGATAAAAAACGACCCCGACGGCCTGACACCGTATTTCACCCAAAACGGCTCCTATTTCGTCAATAGCACGTCGGCACTTCTCTCCACAATTACGGACGATCAAAAGAAAATCCTACGCAATACCTGCCACCGTTATGGCTACGAATCGCTGGCGCTGATCCCCATCCGTTCCGCAAATGCCACCCTCGGTCTGATACATGTGGCCGATCGGGAGCCGGACGCGATCAACGCTGACATCGTCAAAATATTGGAGAGTGCAGCGCTGCAGCTCGGCACGGCCATTCAGCGTGTATTCGCCGAGCAGGCTTTGAAGGAGTCGCATGACGAGCTGGAAACACGGGTCGGTCAGCGCACAGAAATGCTTGAGCGGGCCAAAAATCAACTGCTGCTCGAAGTCGAGGAGCGCAAGAAGAACGAGCAGGAACTCCTTGGCTACCAGCAACGGCTGCGGCACCTGTCTTCCGAACTGCTTCAGACCGAGGAGCGGGAGCGCCGACGCATTGCCATCGAAATCCACGACCAAATCGGTCAGGCCCTGGCCGTGAACAAGATCCAACTGGGCGCCTTGCAGGCCGAGGTCGATTCCCAGGATTTGAAAACGAAAATCGAAAACATACGGGGGCTGCTCAGCCAGACCATTCGCGACACCCGTACCCTCACCTTCGAGCTGAGCCCTCCTGTCCTCTACGAGCTGGGTCTTCAAGCGGCACTGGAGTGGCTGGCTGAAATCATCCGCAAACAAAACGGCCTGAAGGTGGACGTTGCCGGAGACGGCAGTGATCGAAAACTCGATGCCGAGAAACGTGTGCTTCTGTTCAGAACATGCAGGGAACTGCTGTTCAACGTGGTGAAACATGCCGGTGCCACGCGTGCTCGGGTGTCCCTGCGAGGAGACGGTGCCGCGATCATGGTCAAAATATCCGATGACGGCACCGGCTTCGATCCGGACCTGCTCCAGACCGGTTATGACCCCTTCGAAAGCGGCTTCGGCCTGTTCAGTATTCGGGAACAGATAGAGCATCGTGGCGGTATGTTCGAAGTCGAGTCCGTCCCCGGCCGCGGGAGTGCGGTGACGATCGTGATGCCGCTGGCAATGACCGCTCAACCGGCAGAGGAGGTGCCAACCTGAAGCGTCGCATTTTTATAGCCGACGACCATCGGATTGTCCGCGAGGGACTTCAGTCTCTCGTCGAAAAGGAGAACGACCTGGAAGTCGTCGGTATGGCCGATAACGGACGTCAGGCCCTGATGCTGGTGCGCAGGCTCAAACCGGATGTGGTCATAATGGACATCGCCATGCCCGAGCTGAACGGCATCGACGCCACCCGGCAGATCGTTGCCGAGGTGCCGGACGTGAAAGTCGTCGCCCTGTCCATGCATTCGGAAAAACAGTTCGTGGAGGGAATGCTGCGGGCGGGGGTGGTCGGTTATCTGCTCAAGGAAAGTGCCTTCGAGGAGCTGATCAAAGCCATACGGGTTGTGTGCGCCGGCAAAAAATATCTGAGCCCGGACGTGACCGATATTGTCCTCCGCGATTATTTAAGCCCCCCAGATGGAAAAGATATTGAGCAAGTGCCGGATCTGACCCTGCGCGAGCGCGAAGTGCTGCAGCTCCTTGCCGAGGGCAGGGCCATGAAGGAGATTGCCAAACGGCTCAACATCAGCATCAAGACCGTCGAGTCCCACCGTAAAAACATCAGTACCAAGCTCAACCTGCACACAGTGGCCGAACTCACCAAGTACGCCGTGCGGCATGGGTTGACCTCGATCGAATAAAATTTTCACGGAGGTGAAAATTTTATCAATATTTTTACTTTCTGCTCTCGCAGCAGAAAGTAAAAGAGAAGCCAGTTTGAGTTCTCTGTGGCTCGAGCGAAGCGGGTGGTAAACTGATAGCCAAACGATTTTGTGCATTAAAGAAGGTGGAGTTTACAGTGCGTGTGAAAATCGACATCGATGACGCCTTAATGAACGAGGCATTTGCCTGCAGTAAAGCGAAAACAAAAAAAGAAGTATCTTCTCCAAAAAAGTTGGTGTAAAAAACACCCCCACTGCATAATCGGCGTTATGTAATATGAAAAATTAGCCGCAGACAAACGCAGACATTGAGTCCGGCCGACCTGGCCGGACTCAAGTTACCATCGCTTCGCGAATGAGATCAAATGAATATAGATGATATTACCTATCAAATCAGAGGCGCCATATTTGAGGTCAATAAGGTGCTGGGTTATGGGTTTCTTGAAAAAGTTTATGAGAAAGCGTTGATGATTGAGCTCAGGGGCCGGGGGTTGAGAGTTGAAAATCAGGTTTCGCTTAAAGTCAGTTACAAAGGGCAAATTGTCGGTGAGTATTTCGCTGACCTGCTGGTTGAAGAACGGGTGATCGTCGAGATAAAATCCGTTGCCAATCTGTTAAAAGAGCATCAGGCACAGTTGTTGAATTACCTTAAAGCGACAGGAATCAGCGTTGGTTTACTGGTAAATTTTACAGGGGACAAAGCTGAGATAAAACGTATGGTTTTAGATTTGCCCGAAGGGCAACGGAAATAATATCCGGCCAAGTCGGCCGGATATTGTCTGCGTCAGTCGAACGAGCGAAGCGAGAGGGCGGCCATTAAAAATATTCAAATCAAAAGTTGTTTTTATCAATTGCATCGATTTACAAGTGATTATTGGATGATGCGCCTAAAACTTTCGCTGATTGCCGTTTTGATCGGCATCATTTTTTCTTTTCCCGCCGATTCGGCGCTGGCCTGCCCGCTTGAGCTGCCGACGGTTCAAGTTGTCATCAAGGGGCATGATCTCACCATCGAACTGGCGACCACACCCGAGGCGAGATCCTGCGGCCTTTCCCTTCGAGATAGCCTGCCGGCAAATCGGGGCATGCTATTCGTTTATGCGGAACCCGAGATCCTGACGTTCTGGATGAAAAACACCCGCATGCCGCTCTCCATTGCCTTCATCGACGCTGCCGGCCGCATCGTCAGCATTCAGAAAATGAATCCCTTTCCGATTACAACAATCTACGCATCGCCCGTCCCGGCGCTCTATGCCCTGGAAGTCAACCAGGGCTGGTTCGAAGAAAATGGGATCGGCGTCGGCGATGTCGTTGAATTCAACCTGCCGATCACGCTGAACATCCGATAGTATTGGTCAAATACCCCGTTTAACTTCTTTTGACCGCACAATTACCTTTCAGCAGACCCACACAATCGTTACCCGATTTGTGCCCAGTAACCGCATACCATAGCAAGCCATTGAACTGACATTCAGCTGGGCTAGGGTTCGTTATAATTTAAAAATCCTCCCAACCCCCTTTGATAATAAAGGATGCCGGAGTCATGCTTCCCCCCTTTATCAAAGGGGGCCAGGGGGATTTTTCTGGAGAAGACTCACAATCTGGAATTCTTATCCCGGTCGGCAGAGCAATTTTCTCTCGGCCAATTATTGCTTTTCTGTTTACGTACAGTTCATAATCTCTTTGCTACCCTTCCACCGCTTCCCCCGAAATCAGGAGTTTCACCTCCCTTATTCAGGTTTTCCCCGATTGTCTCCGGACCACTGGTTCCGTACGTTAAAGCAAAAGCGGAAAATGTTTCAGCCCGAAAAAAAATCCCCCCGGCCCCCTTTAA
>JBDNAO010000125.1:0-5776 GCA_039768375.1 Desulfobacterales bacterium
ACCGGTGCCTATTTTTTCGACATGCTGCTGCGGCTCAAGGAGCGGCACCCCATCATCGAAGAGGTACGCGGCCTGGGTCTGCTGCTGGGACTAAAACTCGCCGTCGACGCCGAGCCTGTTGTTCTGGCATGCCTTGAAAGAGGCTTTCTGATCAATTGGGTCCAAGGTGACATCTTACGGTTCGTGCCGCCGTTGATCGTCACGACGCAGGAGATCGATCGTCTGATCGACTGCCTGGAAGATGTGTTGACCGGCCTCGTGTGTGGTGAAAGGACAACGACACGATGATGGCGCGGGATCAATTTAAAGGAGAAGCAAGTTGACGGAAAAAATAAAAAAAGTCGCTCTGGCCTATTCCGGCGGTTTGGATACCTCCGTTATTCTCAAATGGTTGATCGAGACCTACCAATGTGAGGTCGTCACTTTTTCGGCCGACATCGGCCAGGAAGACGACGTTGACCAGATCAGGGAAAATGCCCGCAAGACCGGCGCATCCAAGATCTACATCGAAGACTTAAAGGAAGAGTTTGTCAGAGATTATGTCTTTCCGGCCTTCCGTGCGAATGCCATCTATGAGGGCCAATACCTACTTGGCACCTCTTTGGCCCGTCCGTTGATCGCCAAGCGGCAGGTCGAAATTGCCAAGCTTGAAGGGGCGGATGCTGTCAGCCATGGCGCCACCGGCAAGGGAAACGACCAGGTGCGCTTCGAACTGGGGTATCTGGCGCACGAACCGCACATCAAAATCGTCGCTCCCTGGCGTGAATGGGACCTGACCTCGCGCACCGCCCTGATGGCCTTTGCCCGAAAACACGGCATCAAGGTGCCCACCACCCACGAGAAACCGTACAGCACCGACTCGAACCTGCTCCACATCAGCTATGAAGGCGGCGTGCTGGAAGATCCGTGGGCAGCCGCGCCCGAGGACATTTACACCCTGACGGTTTCGCCGCGCAATGCACCCGATACGCCCCAGGTCATCGAGGTTGAGTTTCAGACCGGAGACCCAGTGGCCGTCAACGGCCACGACCTTTCGCCGGCGGCCTTGCTGACGGAACTCAACCGCCTGGGCGGGCGGCACGGCATCGGGCGGGTCGATATCGTGGAGAACCGTTTTGTCGGCATGAAGTCCAGAGGGGTCTACGAAACGCCGGGCGGCACCATTCTGCGGACGGCCCACATGGCGATGGAATCGATTACGCTGGATCGCGAGGTGATGCACCTGCGCGACGGGCTTATTCCGAAGTATGCCGAGCTGATTTACAACGGGTTCTGGTTCGCACCTGAAAGATCTGTCCTGCAGAAACTGATCGATGAGACTCAGAAAAATGTCAGCGGCGTCGTGCGACTCGAGCTTTTCAAAGGCAATTGTCAGGTTCTGGGCCGCAAATCCGATGCCTCTATTTACCGGGTCGATTTCGCGACATTCGAGGACGATGCCGTATACAGCCAGAAGGACGCCGAAGGGTTCATCCGGCTCAACGCGCTTCGGCTGCGCATCCAGAAAATGCTGTCGAACCGTTAGAAACTTAAAGTTATACATTATAAAAAATTTTATCGCAGAGGCCGGTAATGGAAGACAAAACATGGGGCGGTCGGTTCACTGAAAAAACCGACCGTCGGGTGGAAGCCTTTACGGCTTCCATCGACTTCGACAAGCGGCTGTATTCCTACGACATCGACGGCAGCATCGCCCATTGCCGCATGCTGGCAAAGACCGGAATCATCACGGAGGACGAGGCGGCGTCCCTGGTTGAAGGTCTCGGCAAGATCAAACGCGAACTGGACCGCGGCGCATTTCAATTCGATGCCGGTCAGGAAGACATCCACATGCACATTGAAACCCGGCTGGTGGAGGAGGCCGGCAAAGTCGCCTTGAAGCTGCATACGGCCAGGAGCCGCAACGACCAGGTGGCACTGGATGTGCGCATGTTCTTAAGGGATGAAACCGTTCGAATCATCGGCCAACTGATGACTCTGAGAAAGGTACTGGTCGACCTGGCCGAGCAGACCGTCGATGTCGTCATGCCGGGATACACCCATTTGCAGCGAGCCCAACCGGTGTTGTTTGCCCACCACCTGATGGCCTACTACGAGATGTTCACGCGCGACACGGAACGGATGCAGGACGGGTTGAAACGGACCGACGTCATGCCTCTCGGTACGGCGGCGCTCGCAGGGACGACCTATCCGATCGATCGCGAGGTCACGGCCGAGTTGCTCAACTTCCCCAAAATATCGGCCAACAGCCTCGATGCCGTCTCGGACCGTGATTTCAGTCTCGAATTCCTCTCGGCCGCCAGCATCTGCATGGTTCACCTGAGCCGGCTCTCCGAAGAGGTGATTCTGTGGTCGACGGCGGAGTTCGGATTCATCGAACTGCCGGACGCCTTCGCCACCGGCAGCAGCATCATGCCCCAGAAGAAAAATCCCGATGTGGCGGAACTCGTGCGCGGCAAGTCCGGCCGCGTCTTCGGCAGCTTGATGGCGCTCCTGACCATCATGAAAAGCTTGCCACTGGCCTATAACCGCGATCTGCAGGAAGACAAAGAGCTTCTTTTCGACAGCGTCGACACGCTCCAGGCCTGCCTCGAGATCTATACCCTAATGCTCCCCAAAATTAAGGTGAACCGGGAGAACATGCGCACGGCCGCGCAGACCGGTTTTATAAATGCCACCGATTTTGCCGATTACCTGGTCGGAAAGGGAATGCCCTTTCGCAATGCACATCACTGCGTGGGACAGGCGGTCGGCTATGCTCTTGCACACAACAAGGAACTCCACGACCTCTCGCTGGACGAACTCAAGTCATTCTCGGCGCTGATCCAGGAGGACGTCTTCGAGATATTGTCGACCGCAGCGATGATCGATCGCCGCCGGTCGGCCGGTGGTACGTCTACGGAAAATGTGCGCGCAGCCATAGCGGCGGCCCGGGCCGTCCTCGAACCATAACAGAATTGGCGGCGGATCGGGGGCAGGCGGGGGAGACAGCCGGTTGTGCAAATCGCAGCGCGGCGTTTAACATGCTTCGAGTCGGTGCGATTCGGACACTCGTGACGTCTTTCGGGCCACAGGTAACAAGATGGGAGCGAAACTGGATTTCGGACTCCGGCTGGTCATCTTGTCGGTACTCCTCATCGGGCTTCAGTTCGGCTGCGGGATAAAAGATCCGCCGGTGCCGCCGCGTCGCTACCGGCCGCCGACCGTGACGGACCTGAGCTATCAATTGGACGGTCAAGCTCTCACCTTGTCATGGTCAATTCCCGAAACCAGAGACGGTGATGCGGCCGATCCTGTCGGCTGCTTTGTGTACATGGCCAATCAGCCGCTGGTGAACACGGATTGCCCGAACTGCTCGGAACCTTTTTCCCCGGTAGCGGACCTTCAGATTCAAAAAGACGCTTCCGGCAAAATTTTAAAACGTACCATGACCTACACCGGTGTTCTGACGCAAGGATTCATATACACCTATAAAATCGCGTGTTATGCGCCTGACGGCGGGTTGGGAGCGGATTCGAACGTCGTCAATTTTAGTTACTGAATATCGAAAAGGGCATTTCGATACGCCGATATGCCCCCGTTGCACGTCAATCTGGGAGACGCTGTTGTCTACCCGGCCGACCGGCAAACGGGTCAACCGGCCAACCACTATAAGGAACACGATGCACCACTTTCAATATCGCCACGATGAACTTTTTTGCGAAGACGTTGCGGTTAGAGAAATTGCCGAAGCGGTCGGTACACCGTTCTATTTATACAGCCGTGCCACCTTGGAGCGTCATTTCAGAGCCTTCGACGGCGCCTTTGCGAAAACAGACCGTCTGGTGTGTTTCTCGGCCAAAGCCAATGCCAGTCTGGCGATTTTAACCCTATTGAACCGGCTCGGCAGCGGGCTCGACATCGTCTCCGGCGGCGAACTCTTCCGCGGGTTGAAGGCCGGCATCGCCCCCGACAAGATCGTTTACTCGGGCGTCGGTAAAAAGTCGGACGAGATCGATTTCGCTTTGCAGAGCGGCATCCTGATGTTCAATATCGAATCGCTCGACGAATTGGACCTGATCAACCGTCGGGCTGGCGAACTCGGCAAAAAAGCGCCGATTGCCATCCGGGTCAATCCGGACGTCGATCCCAAGACCCACCCCTATATTTCGACCGGCTTGAAGAAGAACAAGTTCGGTATCGACGTCGTCACGGCGCTGGAAGCCTACAAGGCGGCCCGAGCACTCGAAAACGTTGCGGTCGTCGGTATCGACTGTCACATCGGGTCACAGATCACCGACCTGAAGCCGTTTGCCGATGCCCTCGAAAGCCTCAAATCCCTGATGCATGAACTCAAATATCTGGGTATCGACATCCAGTACCTGGACATGGGGGGCGGGTTAGGTATTACCTACGAAAAGGAATTGCCGCCGGCTCCCGACGAATACGCCCGGGAGATCGTCACCGCACTCAAGGATCTGCCGGTCAAGCTGATTTTAGAGCCCGGACGGGTAATCGTCGGCAACGCCGGTATTCTCATCACACGGGCGCTTTACCGCAAAATGGGTATGGAAAAGAACTTTGTCGTCGTGGACGCCGGAATGAATGATCTGCTGCGGCCGACCCTCTACCAGGCTTTTCACGCGATTCAGCCCGTGGTTTTCAACACCGATCAGAAGCTGACCGCCGACGTCGTCGGCCCGATCTGCGAAACAGGCGATTTTCTGGCCCGTGATCGCGAAATGGTTGACGTTCGCAACGGTGATCTGCTGGCGGTCATGAGCACGGGGGCTTACGGGTTCAGCATGTCTTCCAACTACTGCTCCCGACCCCGGGTAGCCGAGGTGATGGTCAGCGAAGATCGGTTTCACGTCATCCGGGCGCGGCAAGGCCACGAGGATCTGGTGGTCGGGGAAACCGTGCCGCTATTTTTAGAAGAGTGATGGTCGCTGGGGCATCCCTAACTCGATTCATTTATAGATGCACTGAATCACTCGGGGGGCGGAAAGCGGAAAAGGTCATCAATCGCGAATGGGCGCACGGATAAAGCTTGGAGAGAAGAACATCTCTGTCCTTCATTTTACGGTTAACATTCGGATGGCGGATTAAAACACATGGATGAAGTAGCAGCCAACACAAAAAGAATTCCCTTTGTTAAAATGAGCGGCAGCGGCAACGATTTTATCCTGATCGACAATCGCCGCCAGGTTGTCGAGGACTCGCAATTGAGCCGTTTCATCGTCAACGTCTGCCGTCGTAAACTTTCCGCAGGTGCAGACGGCCTGATTTTGATCGAACCTTCCACAGTGGCGGACTTCAAGTGGCGCTTTTACAATTCGGATGCCAGCCGGGCCGAAATGTGCGGTAACGGTGCCCGCTGTGCCGCCCGTTACGCCTTTGTCAACGGAATCGCCGGTCCCGAACTCACCTTCGAAACCGATGTCGGGATCGTTTCGGCCTCCATTGTCGTGGACAGGGTCAAGGTGAGAATGACCGACCCATCCGAGGTGACGTCTAACCTCGTACTCGATCTGGTCGCCGGCAGCCGCCTGATGGCAGCCGTGAACACCGGGGTTCCTCATGTCGTTCTTGAAGTTTCCGACCTCGAAACAACCGATGTTTGCGGCATCGGGCGGGAAATTCGGTATCACCGGACGTTTGCACCGGCCGGTACCAACGTCAATTTCATTACTCCTCTGGCAGACGGCGCCATTGCGGTTCGAACCTATGAGCGCGGTGTGGAGGACGAAACCCTCGCCTGCGGGACCGGTTCGATTGCCGCGGCCCTGGTAACGAC
>JBDNAO010000542.1:0-3829 GCA_039768375.1 Desulfobacterales bacterium
GCCGTATCGGCCCGCATGTGGGAGCTGATCTTCAACTTCGACTACGGCGTGGTCAACTTCCTCGTCCTGCAACTGGGGCTGGCTGACGCACCGCTTAACTGGCTGGGGTCTGCGACCGGCGCCTTTGGCGCCATCGTTATCAGCGACGTCTGGAAAACCACGCCCTTCATGACCATTATCCTGCTGGCCGGTTTGGCCGCCATACCGCAGGATCTGTACAGGCAGGCCATGGTGGACGGCACCACCTTCCTCCAGCGGTTTTTCCACATCACGCTGCCGCTGTTGCGGCCGGTGCTGATGGTGGCGCTTCTTTTCCGGACCATTGACGCCGTGCGCATCTTCGATCTGATCTATGTACTGACCGGCGGCGGACCCGGCGGCGGCACCACCTCCTTGTCGCTGTATGCTTTCAAGTACTACACCTCCGGCGACTTCGGCTACGGTTCCGCCATTTCGCTGGTCGTTTTTCTCGTCGCCGGAGTGCTGGCCGTGTTCTATATTCGGTTCACCGGTTTAACCCCAACATTGCATAAACAACATGGCGAAGAATAGTTAATGGTACGCTATTATAACCGATATCATGGTGTAAACGTTATATTCTGGATTTCTTTTTTAGTGAATTCAAAGGATAAGGTCGATTTTCATGTTGGTTACCCTCCGAGAAAGCCGGAAGACTTCATTTTCCCGCCAAGGCGGGATTGTCAAGGGATCGCGGTAACCTATTACAGCTTCACCCTTGACGTCTTGGCTCTGAAGCCTTCCGGCTTTTGCAACGTTAGGGTAAGAGGGGCGGTTAAGTGAGGGAAGAGCGGGTCAAGAAAATTCTCAAATCGGCCGGCGTGGTCTTTTTGCTTCTGTTCTGCCTGCTTCCCTTCGTGTGGGTGGTGGCGGTCTCCCTGGTAAAAGAACCGGATTTCCTGCTGCCGCAGGTGGCCTTCGAGGTCACCTTCGACAACTACAGCGACGTGTTGACCGCCGGTTCGCTCCACCTGCTCGATTATCTGCGCAACAGCCTGATCGTCTCGGCCGTGGCGGCCCTGGCGGCGACCCTTTGCGCCAGCCTGGCGGCCTATGCCATCACCCGGTTGACGTTTCCGGGGCGACTCCTGATCCCGCTGGTGTTACTGGCTTTTTCGATGTTTCCCCAAATCAGCATCGTCGGTTACCTCTTTAAGATGATGATCGGCCTGGGGTGGATCAATACTTACGCCGGTCTTATTTTCCCCTACATCACGTTGGGACTGCCGCTGGCGCTGTGGATCATGCTGAGCTACTTTTCTGAAATTTCCACCGAGTTGGATCGGGCGGCTCTTGTAGACGGCGCCACGCGGATCCAGATTTTGCACAAAATCATTCTGCCGCTGGCCGCCCCCGGGGCGTTGTCGGCAACGCTGCTGGTATTCATCTATTCCTTCAATGAGTTTTTGTTTGCCATGATGTTGACGACCGATTACCGCGCACGGACGATTCCGGTCGGCATCGCCTTTTTCGAAGGCCTGCACGGTCAGATCCCGTGGGGTCACCTCATGGCTGTCGCCGTCATATCCGTGGTGCCGGTCATTCTCCTGGCCGCGGTTTTTCAGCGCAAAATCATCCGGGGTCTCTTACAGGGAGCGATCAAGGGATGAACGCCATCAGACTCCATCAGGTTAAGAAAGAATACGTCACCCTCAGGCGCGGCAAAGTCGAAGCGCTCAAAGACATCTGCCTGGACGTCGATCCGGGGTCGTTCTTCGTTCTGCTGGGGCCGAGCGGCTGCGGCAAGTCCACGCTGCTGAACATCATTGCGGGCATAGAGAACCCCACGGCGGGAGAGGTGGTGATCGGCGACGAGGTGGTGGCCTCCGCTTCGCAGCGAAAATATCTCACGCCCCGCCGGCGGGATGTGGCGATGGTTTTTCAGAGCTACGCCCTTTATCCCCACATGACGGTCTACGACAACATCGCCTTTCCGCTAAAAATTGCCAAGACCGAGCGCAGAGAAATCGGCCGCAGGGTTGGACAGGTCAGCGAAATCCTGGAAATTGCCGACCTGCTGGAGGCCAAGCCGGCCGAATTGAGCGGCGGACAACGACAGCGGGTCGCCCTCGGCCGCGCCATCGTGCGCAAACCCAGGGTGCTGCTGCTGGATGAACCGCTCTCTAACCTGGATGCGCTGCTGCGCATCAGCATGCGGGCAGAACTAAAAAAGATCCAGCGCCGGTTCAAGCTGACCACCGTCTACGTGACCCACGACCAACACGAGGCCATGTCTCTCGGCGACCGAGTGGCCGTGTTGAAAGATGGACGTGTGCAGCAGGTCGGCACGCCGCATGACATTTTCAGCGATCCCGCCAACCTGTTCGTGGCGCAATTCATCGGCACTCCGCCCATGAACGTGCTGGACGGCCGCATGCTCGGAAAGGCCCGTAGGCAGTTGCGCCATGCCGCCGCTCAGCAGGACCCGGGCCGAATTCTGCTCGGTGTCAGGCCGGCCCACATCCGCGTCTCCGCTGGTGGGGAGGGGCTTTTCGTCGGCAACATCAGTCTGATCAGCTCGCTCGGCAACGAGAATCTGCTCTACATCGACGTAATGGGTCAGGAAATCCTGGCGTCGGTGACCGATGCCGGTTCTTTTCAAGAGGGTCAAACCGTGCGGGTCGATTTTGACGAAACAACCCTCTTTTTATTTCGAAAGGAAGACGGCGGCAGAATCCGGTGAAAGATCGGTTTCGGAAAGGGAAATGGGTTTTACGCCAAATCAAAATGCCGGCCGGTTGAGTTGGTTCATCTGTTTCAGGATCCAGCCGGCCCGGGCCCGCATGTAGGGGGAGGGGTGATCGATGCGCAGGCGCCGGGGATTCGGCAGGGCTGCGGCGAGCAGGGCGGATTGGGTTCGGGTGAGACGGTCCGGTGTTTTTTTATAGAAGGTCTCGCTGGCGGCGGCGATGCCGAAAACACCGCGCCCGAATTCGGCGATGTTCAGGTAGACCTCGAGAATGCGGCGTTTGGTCCAGATCGTTTCGATCAGCACGGTGAAGTAGGCCTCGATCCCCTTGCGCACGAAGCTTTTTCCCGGCCACAGAAACAGGTTTTTGGCCACCTGCTGGGTGATGGTGCTGGCGCCGCGGATTCTCTCGCCCTTTCGGCGTTCTTCCCAAGCCTCTGCAATCGAGTGAGGATCAAATCCCCAATGGACCGGAAATTTCTGATCTTCGGCCGCCATCACGGCCTGGGCGGCGTGCGGCGAGATGTTGCGCCAGTCGGTCCAGCGATAGCGGGTCTTATAGTCCTTGAGGCCGTTCCAACGGGCCTGAAAGGATTTCTGCAGCATGAAAGCGGTGGTGGGCGGCGGCACCCAGCGTAGGACGACGACCGGCAGAATCGTGACGGCGAGCCCAATGACGACCAGGCGTTTTAATAGCGTCAACGGCCGGCGGGTTTTCTTTTTTCTTTTTCTTCCACTCCAGGGGTAGAGTGCACTCAGATCTCTCATGTGAAGTCTAGTATCTCGTCACACATAACTTGTCTTGTCCATTGTCGCCCGCTGCTCGATATTACACGCCTGGGAGCATAACAATGTCCATCGGCAGTGTTGGTTTAGATTTCAGATTTCAGGGCTTGCCCGCCCGTATAGGATAATGCCAAATATCAAAATACAAGCACCAAATTACAAATAAATTCCAAGTTACAATATCCAATGCCCCAAACAGGTTTGTCATTTGGAATTTTGGTCATTGTGATTTGTTTGTTATTTGTTATTTGCGATTTGGTATTTTTCACCGAAACTAAAAAGTTTCCTCTTCGATCATACTAAGTGCTTGCGGCCAGAGGCGGCGCTGAACGTTGA
>JBDNAO010000543.1:0-4092 GCA_039768375.1 Desulfobacterales bacterium
ACAACCCTGAGCCGTTCCTTTTGTCGGATAAGCGGAAGGGCGGCAACGACCGCCATGTTGATGGCGTGAGCACCCTGGCTGCCGCCGACTATCAGGATGTTCAGAACAGACGTCCGATCCGGTCTTTTGTCATCTTCGCGGTCTTCGGCCGCTGCCGGCGACAGAATTTCCCGGCGTACCGGATTGCCCGTCAGCCGGATCTTGGCGGTATCGAACCGTCCGGCCGTGTTTTCGAAAGAGACGTAAATGCGCCGTGCAAACCGCGCCAGGGCCCGGTTGGTGATCCCTGGCAGAATGTTCTGTTCGTGCAGCACCACCGGTATTCCGGCCATCCACGCCGTCAGCACCACCGGACCGGCCGCGTAACTGCCGACACCCAGCACCAGGTCCGGCATAAAGTTTTTGATGATCCAGCCGGATTGAACGATGCCCAACGGAATGAGCGCAAGGGATTTGAATTTCTGCCAAATGCCCCGCCCTTTGATGCCGGCAACACTGACCGTCTCGAGGGGAAAACCGGCGCGCGACAGGGTCTTCCGTTCAAAAGGATTGCCGGTGCTGACGAACAGAACCGCGTTTTGGGCATTCCGGGCCATGAATTCCCGGGCGATGGCGATGCCGGGAAACAGGTGCCCACCGGTGCCGCCTCCGGCGATCAACAGGCGTCCGGCGGTTGAGGAAACCACCGGCGTCGCGCAGAACAGACCGGTAATGGCTTGCCTGATGTCACTGGGCCGCATGACCGCCCCTCCGTTTGGTGACGATTGCACGCCGGCCAGTGGAACTGATGTTCATTAGAATACCGATGGCGGCCATGTTGACCAGCAGCGAGGTGCCGCCGTAACTCAAAAAGGGCAGCGTCAGGCCTTTGGTCGGGAGCAGGCCCAGGGCGACGGCCATGTTGACGCAGACCTGGAGAAGAATGCCGACCGTGAGTCCCAGTGCCAGAAACGACCCGTAGGTATCGGATGCATTGCGGGCGATACCGATACCGCGCCACAGGATGACGCCGTAGAGCCCCAAGATGATAACGACGCCCACCAGGCCGAGCTCCTCTCCAATGACGGAAAAAATGAAGTCCGTATGTGGTTCGGGCAGGTAAAACAGCTTTTGATACCCCTTGCCGACCCCCGTGCCCCACAGACCGCCGGTACCGAAGGCCATCATGGAGTGGATAATTTGGTATCCTTCGCCAGTCGGGTACTGCCAGGGATCCAGGAAGCTCATCAATCGTTTCAGTCGGTAAGCGGCATGGATCAGCATGTAGTAAGCCGCCGGCAAAAGCATCAGGACAGTGATCACCAGGTAAATGATGCGCACACCGCCGACAAACAGCATGATCCAGGTTATGGTTGCCAGGATGACGACCGAACCGAAGTCGGGCTGCGTTATAATCAGCACCGAGAACATCGCGAGCACAAACATGTGCGGCACATAACCGATCGAAAACGCCTTGATCTGTCCCTGTTTTCTGTCCATGGAATAGGCCAGGTAGAGTATCAGTACCAGACGCGCCAGTTCCGAAGGCTGAAAGGTCACCGGGCCGAGATGCAGCCAACGGGTCGATCCGCCCGCCTCGAAACCGAGGCCGGGGTAGTGAACCGCAGCCAGCAAGGCAAGGACCAGAATCAGCAGCGGATATGTCAACGGCCGGTACCAGCGATAGGGCACATGCCGGCAGACGATCAGTATCACCGCGCCGGCCAGGGCAAAGATGGCCTGTTTTTTCAAGAACAGGTAACTGTTGCCATAGCTTTCACGGGCGATTGCAGAACTGGCGGAATAGACCATCACCACCCCGATGCCCACCAGAAATAGCACCGGAAAGAGGAGCCGGACGTCATAGGCCATCAGCGATTTTTTAGGTTTGTTTTCCGCCACTGGTTGCCTCACTCCGCCCTTTCGAGATTCTCGACATTGCGGCGGAAGTCTTCACCCCTGCGGGTATAATTCTCGTACATGTCGAAGCTGGCGCAACCCGGGGACAGAAGGACGACATCCCCGGCCGAAGCGATCCTGCCGGCGGTTGCAACGACCTCCGCCATCGATCCGGCGCGGCTAGCGGTTGCGGCGCCGTCGAGGGCGGCGGCAATCTCGTCACCGGCTTCCCCGAACAGGACCACCTGTTTTACGCGTCTGCGGAGGCTCTCTTTCAGGAGTCTGAAATCGCCCCGCTTGTTGCGGCCGCCCAACAGAAGCACGATCGGCGCGCTGAAACACTCTATGGCCCGCAGCACGGCATCGATGTTGGTGGCCTTAGAATCGTCGTAATAACGGACCCCTGCGATAGCGGCCACAAATTCCAGGCGGTGCGGCAGACCGCCAAATTGTTGCAGGGTGTCTCTAACGGCAGATAGCCGACCGCCCGCAGCCAAGGCGGCCAGTGCGGCGGCGGCGGCATTTTCGATGTTGTGTCGCCCGAACAGCTTGATGGCGGAGCAGGGGATGGCCGCCTCTGCCCCGTCTCCGGTTTTCGCTGTGCCCAAATACCGTTCTGCACGCAATAACCGGGTGTGAAAGAAGATGGCCTCGTCGGTTATCGCCGCACCTTCAGCGCCGGCTTGCTGCGTGACGGCAGCAGCCCTGTAGAAGAACAATTTTCGGCAGACAATATCTTTGGCCATCTCCGCCACACGGCTGTCGGCAACATTCAGGACGGCAAAGTCAGCAGAGCCCTGATTTTCGAAGATGCGACCCTTCGAACGGACATAGGCGTCGACGTCCGGGTAGCGGTCCAGGTGGTCTTCGGCGATATTGAGCAAGACTGCCACCTTCGGCCGGAACTGATCGATGGTGTCGAGTTGAAAACTGCTGATTTCGGCCACGACGGCCCCGGCCTTTTGGCCGCTGTCGACGTAGCTGATCAACGGCGTTCCGATGTTGCCGCCGACAAAGACGTCGATGCCGGACCGCCTGAGCATTTCCCCCACCAGAGTGGTGGTGGTCGTCTTACCATTGGTGCCGGTGATGGCGACGATCGGCTCCTTGATAAAACGCGCTGCCAGTTCGACTTCACCCAAAACGGGAATGCCGAGTTCTCTGGTACGGTCAATCGGTGACGCGTCGTGCGGAACTCCCGGACTGATCACCACGAGGTCCGTGGTTTCGAAGGATTGCGGCCGGTTCCCCCCCAATTCGAGCCGAACCCCCTTTTCACGCAGGGCCAGAGCTTCGGGTCTCAGTCCGGCCTCAGTGGTGGAATCGGTCGCCGTGACCACCGCTCCCCGCTTCGCAAGAAAGCGGGCCGTGGCCACTCCGGTTGCGCCGAGTCCCACCACCAATATTTTTTTACCGACCAGTTGCATAAACAAAACAGGTCATAGGTTATGGGTTAAAACCAGGTCATAGGTTATGGGTCATAGGTTGTGGATGATGTCATTTTTAAAAAAGATAAAACCCTTCACCCATGACCTATTACCTCTGACCCATTACCTTCTTTTTTCATCTCAACTTAAGCGTGCTCATTGCCAGCAGCGCCAGGGCCAGCGCGATGATCCAGAAACGGACGATCACCTTGGGTTCGGCCCATCCCTTCAGTTCGAAATGATGGTGTAGCGGGGCCATTCTGAAGATGCGGCGCCCCTTTGTGATCTTGAAAAAACCGACTTGAAAGATAACCGAGAGGGCTTCGATCACAAACAGCCCTCCGACGAGAACCAGCAGGATTTCCTGTTTGGTGATAACGGCAATTGTCCCCAGGGCGCCGCCCAGGGGCAGCGAGCCGACATCGCCCATGAACATTTGAGCCGGATAGGCGTTGAACCAAAGAAAGCCGACCCCGGCTCCGGCCATGGCACTGCAGAAGATGGCTGCTTCTCCGCTGCCGGCCACATAGGTGATCTGGAGGTAGTCGGCGATCTTTATGTTTCCGGCCACGTAGGCAAAGATCATGTAGGTGACACCGGCGATCACCACCGGCCCGATGGCCAGCCCGTCCAAACCATCGGTGAGGTTGACGGCGTTCGACGTGCCGACGATCACGAATGTCGCAAAAACGACATAGCCCCAGCCCAGATGAGGCGAAATGTTTTTGAAGAAAGGTATCGTCACCTGGGTGTTGAAATCGGGCCGCGTGATGACCAGAACACCGGC
>JBDNAO010000010.1:0-4240 GCA_039768375.1 Desulfobacterales bacterium
CGACGACCGGCAGCCCAAAGGCCATTCCTTCGAGAAAGACGATGCCGAAGGCCTCGTGGGAGTAAGGCAGGACCAGGAGGTGGCTTTTTTTCAGAATGGCGGCCAGAGAGGGGCCATCCTGGACACCGAGAAACCGGATATTCTGAGATAGGCCGCAGGCGTCGATACGGGCGCCGATCTTTCGGGCATACGGATTATTCATTGTCAGGCTGCCGACGACCGATAGGCGCCACACTCGCATCGAAACCGCAGCCAGCGCGTCGACCAAACGGTGAAGACCCTTGTGCGGCAGCACATTGGCCAAAAAAAGCAGCCGCAAGGGACCCTTTTCTCGTGAGCGTGCAGTAATGGCATCGGTCGAATGCAAGGACCCGAGTCGGTCTCCGGCGGGCTGAGCGATGATGTTTGGGCAAGCACCGGCACCGCAGGCCGTTGCTGCGTCACGGGTGGTCCGGCTGTTGAAAATACAGGCATCGACGGATTGCAGGTACTGCTTTTCAACAATTCGAAACACGGTATTCTGCCACTTTTTCCGGGGTTGGCTGCTCAGCACCTGGTGGAGGAGCGCCACGACCGGTCCGTGGCTGACGGCACGTTGACGCCTGTTCTGAAGAAAAAGGGACGGATGGCAGAGGCCGTCCTGCAGAAGGATATCCGGTGGGCGGCGTCTCAGTTGCCGCAGCAGAGAACCCGAGAAATTGCCCGCCAATTGCCGTCCGTAACCCCACCCGGGGGAGAGCGATAAAATGTCCACGACATGCCCCCGGCTGCGCAGGTAATCGACCAGGATTCGGTCATAGAGCGTGCCGCCGGTCAGGGTTTTCAGGTCGCCGGTGATCACCAGTCCGACCCGCATCAGAACTCTTTGTTCCTCATCTTTCCTCACATTGGCGAGTTGCCGTAGGTCAGTACGACCTGAACGGTGGATTCAGGCTGCCGATCCAACAGGTCGAAGGCCTGCGGGGTCTGTTCAACCGGAAAGCGATGGGTGATCAGCTTGTCCGGACGAACGGACCGAATCATATCCCAGACCACTGCCAACCGGCGTTCTTTGGACCAGCGGCCCAAGAACTCGGGGGCGATGGTACTGACTTGACTACTGATCAAACGGATTCTGTTGCGGTGGAACTTTCGGCCAAGATCCAGGGCTGCCCGGCGCGTCCCGTACCACGAACCAACGATGATTCTCGCACCGAAACCGCAAAAGGAAACGGCCTGATTCAGCGCCGCCGGTTCGCCGGAGAGTTCATAAACGAGATCGGCTTCGCCTTGCCGCGCCTCATCATCAATAATCCGGTTCGGATCGCCGATATCCCCCTGGCTCTCCGGAGCGAGTGCCTTTTGTGCACCGGCTTCCAGGGACCTTTGGCGTCTGAACGCATAGCGGTCGACGGTCACCAGCTTGGCCAGAGGGAAGCGCGACAGCAGGGCGGTGGTCAAGAGTCCGACGATGCCCTGTCCGAGCACCATAACCCGCTCGCCGATCAGCGGGCGTCCGTCCATCATAAAGTTGACGGCGGTCTCCATTGCGGGCACGAACAGGGCATTTTCGGGGTCGATATCCGCCGGCAGGGGTATCAGCACCGACGGACTTGCCAGATAGTGGCTCTGATGGGGCTGGAACGAAAAAACCCATCGACCGATCCAGTTCGGATCGACTCCTTGTCCGGCGACAACGACCTGGCCGACGGCGGCATATCCGTAGCGGAGTGGGTAGCCGAAGGCCCCGGACAACGACGAAATGGTGCTGTCGACCGGCCAGCCGTCGGGGACCTGTCCCCGGTAAATCAAGAGTTCGGTGCCCGGACTGATGGCGCTCATCCGGTTTTGAACGATGACCTGCCCCGTTTCAGCTCCCGGAACCGGTTCTTCGACCACGGATACAGCAAACGGTTTTTCGAATATGACCGCCTTCCGCTTCATGCCGAATTCCAGTCCGGCTGCGCCCACAGGATCATGTCGTCTCCCAGTTGCTGATAGGCCACCTTGATGAACGGAACAAACGGCTCCATTCCCGTTCCACGGTCATCGATGACATTCAAACCGCCGATCAGTTTCGGTGCGACGGTGATGATGAACTGGTCGACAAGCCGGGCACCGACAAAGCTCGTGATGACCCGGGCACCGCCTTCCACCATCAGGATGTTGATCTCATGAGCCACGAGAATTTTCATCAGCGCCCGGAGGTCGATTTTACCGTTTACGGCGGTTTGACACGGCAGTACAATTGCACCGGCCTTCAGCAGGTTTTCGCGTCTGGCTCCGTCGGATTCTCGGCGGCTGATGATCCAGCAGGCGCAGTCCTCTCTCTGCAGCAACCTTGCATCTGACGGCGTTCGCAACCGGGTATCGAGAATGATCGGCCGAGGGCTGTGGCCATCGACCAGTCGTGTGGTCAATTCCGGATTGTCGTTCAAGACGGTGCCGATGCCGACCAAGATGGCATCGCTGCAGGACCGCAGGCGATGGGTAAGGGCCAACGATGCCGCGCCGCTCAAACGAATCTGGCGTCGGTCGCGTGCGGCGATACTGCCGTCCAGACTCTGGGCGTATGTGAGAATGACAAAAGGTCGACCCCGCTTCCGGCGAAACTCTTCGGCGCTGGCCAGCTGCTGTTTCAATCTGTCGAGCATTTCGGTCCCTTCAGCTGATGGATACGCTCTCATTTTTCATAACAGGAAAACGGCCAATCGCCAAGATGATAAAAAAACGTCAACCGGAAGAACCAAAATTCAAAATGTGTTCTGACCCGACATTCCCAGATATTTTTCTTCCGGTTGCCACAAGGAGAGATTTCCGGAGCCGGTGATCAACAGACCGGCTGCAGCAACCATGAGCAGACACCACAATGGATCGCTTCCCTGGCGGCTGATCCAAAGACCACTCAGGAGCAGGATCGGCAATGCGGCCAGACGCCCCATGACGCCGAGAGAGACCAAGACAATCGACAGCAAAAAAATCGGCCGGACAATCGGCCCGAAGATACAAAACGGACCCTCTGTGTTTCCACTGAAGTAGGCGGCCGTTTTTTCTAAGGCCGCTAAGGAGCTTAACAAAAGGACCACTCTCAAAACCACCGGCAGCCACTTTGTGAAAAGGCACTGCCACTTTTCTTCCCATGTGGGCGGTGGCAAGGCTCCTGTCTTAATTCGACCGCTGACCGCCAGCCAGTCCCGGAAAAAGCCGGCTAGCAGAGGTACCATAAAAATCATGGCCCCAATTGTCGTGGCCGGCGGGCGATATATGGGCAGCAGCGCTGTCCCCACGAAGCCCATGTTGAAGCCGGCGATCAGACGCGCCGCCGGTCGGGGCTTGAGGGGTATCACCATCCGGCCAGCACGGCGTCTGATCCTAATTCCAGCCGAAAAAACATAATAGGCCAGGGCCACCGCAAGGTAAGGCAGGGGCAGCTGGTTCAGGGCGATACCGGCCAGAACGGCAGTGAGGAGCCCGAGGGCATCGAAGAGGGTGTCCAGCCTTTCACCCAAGCGGGTGACATGATCGGTGCGCCGAGCCACCATCCCGTCCACCAGGTCGAGCAGGGCCGCCGCTATGTAAATGACGCCCGGAAGCCAGGCAAAAGAATGCCGAATCGAGAAGGGTATCGTTGCTGGCCAGTTCCAGAAGCAGGCCAGTGCAGACACCAGAACCCCTCGCACCACCGTAATGCCATTGGCCCAACCCAGGTGGGCCAGAACTCGTGTTTCACCGGGACGGTGGTTGAGAGGCAGACCCGAGCGCAATACAGCCAACACATAGATAAACGGCAAGAGCGGCAAGACAAACCGTGTCCAGTCGAAAGGGATCCGCCAGTAGGAAATTATAAACAGATTGAAGCCGATAACGGCGCCAAAGCTTATGAAGGCGGCTGTCCACCAGTTCATGTCGAGGCTTTTGGGGATCCGCATTTATTATTATGTCCCTTTGCCGAACAGCGGTTCTCTCAGACCCGTTTTCAGGGTTAATACGAAAATAAGGTGGGCGCCTGCGCCCGGATAACCGGTTTCGAAAGACGGCTGAAACTCGCCGCCAACGGGGTCTAAGCCCGGACCCGGCCCGTCCTCAAAGAAGGGGATCGGGTTTGTCACCAATGGTGTGCCTTTCATGCGTTAACGGCTTTGGGTCCGCTCTAAGACCCCGGCGACTCAGACAGTCAGCCGCTGTCCTCAACCGCTCATCCGGGCTCCGGCGCATCATTTTCATGCACTGTGGTAGCCCGAAGGGCCATGAATGCTTAGTC
>JBDNAO010000126.1:0-3146 GCA_039768375.1 Desulfobacterales bacterium
CGAAAACTCGGAATATCCAGATATTCCTGCGTTTTCGCGCCTTGCCAGGCGGGCGCCTCAACGCCCAAAATTGCGAACTTATTTTTTCGTGAACCCTTAGCCCGATTCTTTTTCGAAGCGGGATCGCAGCTGAGTTGGTCTAAATCCGCTGCCAGGGATTCGAGACGCTTTGAAAGATGGTTTCTCTGGTTCGGCGTGAGGGTTTCAAATAGATGAGCCAGCAACTCGAGGGTGCGTTGCGTGTTGGCGTCAATTTTACGCTGGTAATTTTCGGTTCTGAATTCTTCTGAATTCGTGAGCAAGCCGAGGAGTGCGGCTTGAATTTCATTCCGGTTGGTTCGGCTTTCCAGCAAATGCAGCCAAGCGGCCTGAATCTGGCGGCGGTTCGCAACCCGGTCGGCTGTGATAGGCTCGATCTGCAGGCTCCAGTCGGTAACCGCCTGAAGCTGGGATTCGGTCAAGCCGCCCAACCAATAGTTTAGACGCTTTTGCATGCGTTTTTGTCGGTTATGGATGATTTTTTGTGGTGGCGGTGCGACGAACTTGCTTTCGATTTCGCGGTTTTTCTTTTCCAGATTCTCGAAGAGTTCATCGACTTGCTCATCCGTAGCCGAGAACAGGATGTCGGCAATGTCGGGACTGATTTGGAGTATCAAAGCATTCCAGTACCGAGTCAACCGAATTTTGTAACTGTCGAGGCGTTCCACCGTAACCGGCCGGCCGCTGTCATCAACCTCCCGGCGTAAATCCCGCAGAAATTCAGCATACTCAGGCAGTTGCGTTCGGCAGTGCCAGTCGAGCTGCCGAGCGAGTTGCGTTCTGAGCTGGCTGCTTTGGCCGGGTTCCAGGGAAACGTAGTCGTTCACATACCAGGGTATGAGCCAGTCCAGTCTGGGGTAGTACAACCTGGGGCCGCAGGCGCTCAACAAGATGAGCCAAATCACCAGGACCAGTATTTTTTTCATATAACCATCATAGGGAAATTTTGAGACTGAGCATGACCGGAAGCGGCTGTGAGAACGCTACCGGACAGCACACCAAAAACCGCTTCTCGATGTTGGGCAACTTGCGGGCGCATCGTCGGGTCTGATGAAAAAATGATACGGGGACCCGGTGCCGCTGGTTGCCTCGCGTTCAGCCTTGCAACCACCGACCAACCAAAAAGCCGCCTGCGGAAACGATGGTGCACAGTACCACCCCCCAGGCGATGTCGACCGGAACCAAGGCGGCCGGCCAATTTCGAATCAGCGCATAGTTGGTCAATTCGTAGGTGGCATAGGTAAAAAAGCCGTACAGACCGCCGAGGACTATCGCATTGACCAGCGATGCCCGGCTTAATGCCGGCGCGACACAAAAGATCATCAAACCGACAATGTAGATCACGTAAAAGGCAATCGCCGCCGGCCAGTTGACCCGTTGACTGAGTAATTCCCCCAGTTGACGATGATAAAAGGGTTGAGCCACCAAGCCGAGCCAGATGAAATCGACAGCCAGGAACACCAGCAGACTGGCTGCGTAGACAATGGTGTATTTATAAAGCGGCATTTAATTGTCGTCTCCTTGAATAATACATTATTCCAAACTATAGGGTTTTTGATCTTATTTGAGATTTGGATATTGTCATTTGGAATTTATTTGTATTTTGGTGCTTGTATTTTGGTATTTGGCATCATCTTTGTCGGGCGGGCAAGCCCTGAAATCTCAAACCTAAACCAGCACTGCTTATGTGTGACAAGACACTAGGGTCGCGCTAACCGGATGGCAAGTTTGCCTTCTTTGATTTTATCTTTTCTAAGAGAGGCCTTAGCAGATAATACAATCCGGCCACTGTCGGCAGGCAAATGAGACTCCACGCCACGATTGCACGCAGGGTCGTGTCCCACAGTTGTCGAATGGTCTCCCAAAGGTCGGTTTTGAACATCGAAATCAGTTGCGAAGCCGAGAGAGGCAGCGGGTCGATGCCGAACAGCCAGGCGCCGAACTGGAAAAATGGAATCAGAAGCGCAATTTGTAGCGGATACACCAGATAATTGACCAACTGGATGGCCGGCAGATTCAGCCGGAGCAGAAGAGCGGCTATGGTGCACAACAGTGTTGTGGAGCCGATCACCGGAAATATACCGATAACCACGCCAACAGCCATACCCAGGGCTATCTTTTCCGGGGAAATGCCCTGACGAAGCAATTTGACAATCGGATCGATAATTTTTCTTTGAAAAAATCCCCGCTTCATCGAACGTTTCACCGTGTAACTAATGCCCATCCGCGATCTTTTAAAGGCACTTCTGAGTGTCCTATTCATAAATGAGAATTTTTTTCGCTGGGCAAGGCCGCATCCCGCCGCGGCGGGATTTGCGGCGAGGCGTACTTTATGTACGCCGCAGCCGGAAACCCGCTGCGACCGCAGTCCAGCGTAAAAAAGGCCATTTATGGATGGACACTAACTAAGGTTTCAACGCGCACGTGTACCATCGACCTGAAAAACTTTCGTACAATATAGGGCTCTTTGGCCGAATTTCCAGTCGTCGGCATTTTCATCAAAAAAAACATTACGCGTTCGAATCGGTTTTGAACATTTTTCGATGTGCCGGGCGGCACCTCAGGAAAGGAGGGCTTTACCCTATTCGAGCGGGAGAAAATCGGGACACGTCAAATGCCGGTTCCGTTCCTCCGATCAAATCCGCAAAAACTTCACCCAATACCGGTGCGAACTTGAAACCGTGACCGGCCAGAGCGGCAGTGAAGACGTTATCGTGCCCGGGAAGCGCACCCAACACAAATTCACCGTCAGGGGTTTGCGTGTAAAGACAGACATCTGAGTCGATGGCGCAATTTGCCAAAGTCGGGATAAAATTGCCCAAAAACGACCGGATGTCGGCAACCTCTTCGGGTGTGACGGGTCGGACACGCGCCTCAGGGTCGCAATCTGAGAGGTTGTTGTGAGCAGCCACTTTGACGCGCCCAACGGATCCTATAACCGGCAGGGAGTAAAGCTCTGCGTATTTCGGAATGCCATCGATTTCGAACGCCGGGAGCTGCCAGAAATTGACGGGAAAGTTTCCCAGTTCGAAAGCCTCTTCTGAAGGTGGCGCGACCCAATGAACCGGAACCCGCTTAGGCGAAAGCCGAGTGCCCAGGATACCGAG
>JBDNAO010000544.1:0-4478 GCA_039768375.1 Desulfobacterales bacterium
AAAACTGACGTGGAAACCGTATTCGCCGTTCTAGTTGGGGCAATGGTTGCCGGCAGTATCTACCTGATTTTGGATCGCAATCTCATCCGATTTATCTTCGGTTTGGCTCTGTTAAGCAATGCCGTCAACCTGCTGATATTCACGGTAGGGCGATTGTCCAGCAGCCGGCCGCCGTTGATTCCGGATGCGGGCACAGTGCCTGTTGAGCCTGTCGCCAATGCGTTGCCGCAGGCGTTGATTTTAACGGCCATCGTTATAGGATTTGCGCTTTTAGCATTTGTTTTCGTGCTTTTCTATCGTGCCTATCAGGAAGTCGGCACCGTGGATACGGAATTAATGCGTGTTGCCGAACCCAATGAACTTGAAGAGATGACGACTTCAACTGAAAAAATGGGAGAACAGGGGTGAACAGTCTGCTGGTATTGCCGATAATTCTTCCGTTTGCGACCGCCGTTATAATGTTACTGGTGAAGTCGACTGTGAAGGGGTCCAGCAACATCGCCCTAAGCGGTGCCGTGCTGCAAATAATCGCCTGTGGTGCTATTTTTTACCAAGTTGACCGCAACGGTATCTTCGCATCGCAGATGGGCAACTGGCCCGCGCCTTTCGGTATCACTCTTGTCGCCGACCATTTAAGTGCGGTAATGGTCGTCATCACCGCCGTCATCAACCTGGCCGTGGTGTCTTATTCCAGAGCAGACATCGGAGCATCCCTTGTCAAACGCGGATACTATCCGTTAATGCAAACTCTCGTGGGCGGCATTTGCGGTGCATTTTTGACCGGCGACCTTTTTAATCTCTATGTCTGGTTCGAAGTTATGCTGATGGCCTCCTTTGGGCTTCTGGTGCTGGGCCAAGACAGAAGCCAGCTCGATGGCGGGGTGAAGTATGTGGTGATCAACCTCTTTTCTACCCTGTTGCTGATAACGGGAATCGGATTGCTTTACGGATTGACCGGAACGCTGAATATGGCCGATCTTCATGTGAAGGTTCAAACGATTGATAACAAAGGCTTGCTTACGGCTGTGGCCATGCTTTTTATGGGGGCATTCGGCATCAAATCGGCCCTGTTCCCGCTCTTCTTTTGGCTGCCGGCATCTTACCATACCCCACCGGTTTCGGTGTCTGCCATCTTCGCCGGGTTGTTGACCAAAGTGGGCGTCTATGCCCTGATAAGAATGTTTACTCTGGTTTTCACCGTCAATATACCCTACACTCACGGGGTGTTGCTGGGCGTTGCGGCGCTGACGATGATAACCGGTGTGCTGGGAGCGGCAGCGCACAATGAATTTCGACGCATTCTCTCATTTCATATTATCAGTCAAGTCGGGTACATGATATTGGGCCTGGCGCTCAACACCACCTTAGCGTTGGCCGGCGCGGTATTTTATTTAATTCACCACATCATCGTGAAGGCCAATCTTTTCCTGGTGAGCGGTGTCGTTCGGCGCTTGAGCGGATCATTCGAACTTTCGCGGATTGGCGGGATTTATAGCAAATACGGATGGACAGCCTTATGTTTTTTCATTCCGGCCTTTTCACTGGCCGGATTTCCACCGCTGTCCGGGTTTTGGGCCAAAATGATGTTGATTCGTGCCAGCCTCGACATCCATCATTATCTGGTAGCCGGCATTGCGGCTGTCGTCGGCTTGTTGACCGTGTATTCGATGACCAAAATCTGGGGCGAAGTATTTTGGAAGCCGGCTCCGCGCGCGGACACGGGTGATGAGGTATCCCCGGCTGCCGGACCTTCGGGATGGATGATGACGCCCATTGCCGGTTTGGTCATTTTGACAGTGATCATCGGCTTTGGCGCCGAGGCCTTTGTAGAGATTGCCTTAAAAGCGGCCGATGAGCTTTTGCATCCGGAAATGTATTTAAAAGCGGTTTTGGGGGCCTAAATGATCGATCTCTTTTTATTGAACATATTTCTTGCCATTGGATTCAGTGCCGTATTGGGGCAATTTAGTCTCAGTGGTTTACTGGGCGGTTTTGTTATCGGCTACGGTGCTTTATGGCTGACCAGACCGCTGTATCAAGACACAGGCTATCTGCACCGGTTGCCAAAGGTGCTCATGCTCATGGGCTATTTTGTCAAGGAGCTTTTCATTTCTAATTTTCGGGTCATGTGGGATGTGATCACGCCGAAGCATATCAGCCGTCCGGGCATCATCGGGGTCCCCTTAGATGCCAAAACCGATTTAGAGATTATGCTCGTGGCGAACCTTATCTCCCTGACTCCCGGGACCCTCAGCCTCGACGTTTCCGAGGACAAGACGATGCTATATGTTCACGTGATGTTCCTCGATGACATTGAAGAGGCATGTCGCACCATCAAAGAGGGGCTCGAAAGACGCGTTCTGGAGGTTATGCGCTGATGCCGGGTGGTGATGTCTTGGTCGGTCTCGCCGGCCGATTCTCTTTGGTCGTCTTGCTTTTCAGCATTGCCTTGACCGTTGTTCGCCTCGCCAAAGGACCCGATGCTGCTGACAGAATCGTGGCACTCGATTTGATCTCGGTACTTACCGTTGCCTTTTTAGCGGCCTATTCTATTTATGCCAGGGAAACTTCTTTTTTGGATGTCGCCATCGCCTTTGCGTTGATAGCTTTTTTGGGTACTGTTGCGCTCGCCCGATTTCTAATGCGTTCGGCGAAAACAGGTCATAAACAAGAAACGGAGCAAAGAAAAGAAGACAATGGGTGACATCATCACATCCTTTCTGCTGGTTTCGGGGAGTCTTTTCTCTTTGGTGGCCGCGCTCGGTATGCTGCGGCTGCCAGACACCATCATACGGATGCATGCGGCAACCAAGGCCGGCACTCTGGGGGCCGGACTGATACTGATCGCAGAAGCCACATTTTATCAAGAGTTAGGAATTACGTTACGGGCGCTGGCGGCAATTACGTTTCTATTACTGACAGCGCCTGTCGCCGCCCATCTCATTGGCCGAGCCGCGTACTATTCCGGAATTAAGCTGTGGAAGAAAACCTGGATCGACCAGCTCAAAGATGTCTATCCGCAGGCGAGGAGCCTAAAAAATCGACATTAAGGGTTCACTCAAAAATAACTTCACATTTTGGACGCCGATGCATCCCTTCCGGCTGCGTTGCAAAAACTCGGAATATCCAGATATTCCGACGTTTTCGCGCCTTGCTGGCCGGGCGCCTCAACTCCCAAAATTGCGAATTTATTTTTTCGTGAACTCTAAACAAAACGAACTCTATCAGCTATTATTATTTTTCACTGGGCAAGTTGAGTTCGCCTATATTTTCAAATGGACACGAAATTTCACTGCTTTTAGCGGGGGGTCGTACAAAGGTTTGTGGCGAGTTACACTGAACGAACACAGCCGGCAGAAATCTGTGGATAATCCCGTCGGCGGGACCCGGCGTACATAGGGCATTTATGGATTGATGCTAAATGCGGTTACAATTACTTACGGCGGTTCGATCTTTGGGATTTGCTTCGCCTTTTGTGACGTCTCGTCGCTTATACGCGTTACGTCAGGGCCGTTGCGTGGGAAATGTAGCTTGCCTTTTTCTTGCCGGAACCGCAAAGTATAACCGCCAAGCGCGCCGCCAACGGTGGCCAGCGTCAGCAAGCCCAAGGACATGAACTGCGTCAAGATGAGAAGTCCACCCAATGCCGCTGCACCGGCAAATGCCAACCCGACCTTGATGTTCGCCCGCGTAGAGGAACGTCGCACCTCCTGCATGGTTTTATGTTGTGACTGTTTGATCAGCTTGGTCTTGGCGCGCTCGGCATTGACGCGTATGGTTTCACGCTCTTTGGCGTGAAGTTCCCTCAACCGGCTGATTTTATCCTCGCGCTGATGCGCGGCTACGGAACCGAACCAGAAGGCGGTCAAAAAGCCCGCAATCAAAACCGGGACCGCTAGCCGCAGCCAGCCCCAGTTTTCCAGGTCTGCAGGCGCCATCAGCACGAGGGCAATCGTGATGACTTGCAGAAGCAGGATGCCGGGGATGAATTTCAGCATGATTTTTGTCCTGATTCGGCTTGACCTTTAGAAATATTGCCGGTATGAATACATTTGTAACCTTCGACCTGCCCTGATCCCAATCGGTTGACTCTGAAATTTTTTCCAGCTGCTCAGATCCTGCAAACGAGTCAGTCCCAAAATCCCATCAACCTAAATTAGTGCCCAATACGTCAATGAGCACTGCCGCTGGCGAGACCCGGCGTCAATTAGGGACATAATTATATCGAGTTTGTTGTTTTCAAAAAAAACAATATAAAAAATTGTTCAGTAAAACGTCAAACGTTATTTCAGTGTTATTGGCGTGTCAAATTTGAAGATAGGGGGCCAGAAGGTGTGATTAGAAAGGAGGTACAATCATGGCAACGTATATAAGTCTGATCAACTACACCCAGAAGGGAATCGAAAAAATCAAGGAGAGCCCTAATCGTCTGGATGCCGCCAAGAAGGCATTTCAGGCAATGGGCGCTGAGATCAAGG
>JBDNAO010000127.1:0-4467 GCA_039768375.1 Desulfobacterales bacterium
AAGAGGCCCGGGACTGGCAGATGAAAGAAATGGTCAAAAACCATCTCTTTAAACGTGGCGTGGATGAAAAAAAGACGGTCGCTCTCATCATCGACGAGGGCCAGAAGCTGCCGGGGTTCTGCCTGGAACTACTCAGGGAGTTCTTGAATTATGAGACCAATGAATACAAATTGCTGCAAATCGTTATTTTCGCCCAAACGGAATTTCAAAACACGATCGACAATTATGCCAATTTTGCCGACCGGATCAATTTGTACCACCATTTGAAACCGATGAGTTTTGGCGATACCCGCGCCATGATCCGCTTCAGGCTCGAGAAATCGAGCACGAACTTCAAAGACTATACATATTTCAGCCTACCGGCACTGATCGCCATTTACATCGCTTCCAGAGGATATCCGCGCAAAATCATCAATCTGTGCCATCGCTGCATCCTGACGATGATCATTCAGAGTCGACCTTCGGTTGATCTTTTTCTGGCCCGGACCTGCATCCGACGTGTATTTCCGCACCGCAGCCGACGCATCAAACGTCTGGCTCTCTCCGTGGGCATCCCACTCCTGCTTTTGGCTATCGGGATTGCGGCAATGGACATCCGGCACCTGCGATTATCGGCGCAAACCGGCTCCTCGTCGACCGACCCGCAGCCCGGCCGTTCATCGGCCAACTATCGCAAAATCGAAGTCGTGCCGGAACCGCTATCTGCGCCAACGACTCCGCAATCCTCTGCCGCCGATTTACCACCGCCCCCTGCACCCGTATCACTCCCTGCCGCCCCGCCGCAGCCCGTCGTGCCCGGGACTGCTCCGGAAAATGCAGATCTGGCCGCCACGTTGCCGTCTCCGGTGCCACCGCCAGTCACAAAACCGCCGCAGCTCGAAGCACCCCATGAACTCGGACAGATCACCATCATGCCCAACGAAAATCTTTACGAGCTGATAGAAACCATTTACGGCGATGTCAGTTCCTTGCTCTTTCAATCCCTTTTGCTCGCCAACCCTCTCATCACTGATCCCAACCTGGTTCAGGTGGGCCAGATGGTGCGGGTACCGGCCATTCCGGCCGATGTCCGTCCTCTTGCCGATCCCGTGTGGTGGGTCAGTGTCGCAAACCGCCGGAGCCTTGAAGATGCCTATATTTATTTACGTTCTTTGACCGGCTATGCCCGCCAGGTCAGGATCGTCTCCTACTGGACCCCCCAAAACGGCATCCAGTTCGACCTGCTGTTAGACCGTATTTTCCCCGACCCCTTGACGGCCCGAATTGCATTGGAACAACTGCCGGTGCCCCTTTCAAAGGAAGGGCGGATCGTTTCGATCTGGTCGCCTGAAGCGGTCTTTTATACCGACCCGTTTTTCCGACATCAAAACCGGCGCGCCAATAGTTGACAAGTCAAGGAGCGCGGGCGCAAACAAGGAGTTCGTCAAAAAGATCATGACACCAAAGCCAAAAAACCCGATGCCCCTCGATAGCGGCGGCAACGGACAAGCCGCTGAGAAAAAAACATTGAAAACGAAAAAGCGATTGGGAGAAATACTCATTGAAGGCGGGCTATTAACCCGGGGACAGCTTGAGGAGGCCCTGCCGTACCAAAAAAAATCCGGTCTGAAGCTGGGTCAGTTTCTTGTGCGCGAGGGAATCGTCAGTGAGGTTCAGATCGTTGACATGGTCTCCAACCAGTTGAATCTGGAAAAATATTCGGCAGAAGCCTACCAGATCGACACCGAGTTGGCCAACGTCATTCCCGCTGATATGGCCTTTCGTTACCAGGCAGCGCCGCTTAAAAAAAACCATCTGCTCCTGACGATCGCCATGATCGACCCGATGGATATCAATGCCGTCGATGCGATCGAGGTGTATACCAACAACGAAGTCGAAACAGTGATCTGCACCGAACAGGATCTGAACCAGCTTCTGAGCACACTCTACGGCACTTATTCGGGTATTGGCGGCGTACTGGAAGACATGGAGGAGATGCAGTACGATAAGGAGCTCGAAAAGGCCGCGGTGACCGAGGACGTCGAGGTCAGTTCCCTGCAGGGCATGGCCGAAGAGGCCCCGGTCATCCGTCTGGTCAATTCGATTCTGTCACAAGCCGTCCGCGAGGGTGCCAGCGATATTCACATCAGCCCGGAAAAAGATTATGTGCAGGTGCGCTTCCGTGTCGACGGCAAACTTCACGATGTGCCTGCGCCGCCCAAGTCGATGTTCCTGCCGATCATCTCCAGGCTCAAGATTCTCGCCAACATGGACATCTCCATCGCGCGAGTTCCCCAGGACGGTCGTTTCACGGTCAAAATGAAAAACAAGGAGATTAATGTTCGGGCGTCGACCATACCGTCCATCTACGGTGAGAATCTGGTGCTGCGGCTGCTCGACACCAGCAGCGGGGTTTACTCCCTCGAACGCCTCGGCATGTCGGAGATGGACCGGAGCAAACTCGTTTCGGTCATCAACCGCTCATACGGCATGATCCTGAGCACCGGACCGACCGGAAGCGGCAAGAGCACCAGTTTGTATTCGATCCTCAAAACCATAAACAAGCCGGACACCAACATCATCACGGTCGAAGACCCGGTGGAATATCGGATCGAAAAGATCTGCCAGGTCCAGCTCAACCGCAAAGCGGGAATGACCTTTGCAGACGGTCTGAGGTCGATCCTGCGCCAGGACCCGGATGTCATCATGGTCGGCGAAATCCGTGACACCGAGACCGCCATGGTGGCCGTCCAGGCCGCCTTGACCGGCCACAAGGTGTTGAGCACCCTGCACACCAATGACGCAGCCGGCGCGATCACCCGTTTTATCGACATGGGCATCGAACCGTTCCTGGTGGCCTCGACGATGATCGTATCCTTTGCCCAGCGGTTGGTCCGGACCATCTGCCCCCGCTGCAAAAAACCCCACAATGCCCCTCCGGAAGTCCTTGAATACTGGGGTCTGACGAACAACCGCAAGGCCAGTTTTCTGCACGGCACCGGATGCTTCAACTGCATGCACACGGGATACAAAGGCCGTACCGGAATTTACGAAGTGCTGTTGATCGACGACATGATTCAAAATATGATTCTGAAAAAGCAGTCGTCCCATAAAATCGGACGTGCCGCGAAAGAAGCCGGAAATTTCATGACCTTGAAAGAGGATGCCGCGCAAAAAATCAAGCAGGGCATCACGACGTTCGAGGAGGCGGCATCAGCTGTATTGACGTAACGGGCTGCTGACGGCGGGGACCGCCGACGTTGCCATAGAGGAACTAATGCCGAAATACACCTACAAGGTTATCACCGAAACCGGCAATACCGGTTCCGGCATCATCGAGGCCGATTCGCCCGATTCCGCCAACAACAAGCTCACCGCCATGGGATACATCCCGACCCGGGTCAGAGAAATCGGCGCCGGAGCGGGGTTTGATCTCAAAGCTATACAAGACCAACTCTCCCCGATTCGGACCTCGGACATCATTCTTTTCACAAAACAGTTCCGCACCATGATCCGTGCCGGGGTCTCGATGCTGAACCTGCTCTCGATTCTGGAAGATCAGACCGAAAACCTGAAACTCAAAAAAGTTATCTCCGTAATGCACCAGGACATCAACGAAGGCGCCAGCCTGACCGAAGCCTTTCGAAAGCATCCCCGCGTCTTTTCACCCCTGTACGGCAGCATGGTGCAGGCCGGCGAGGCCAGCGGTGCGCTGCCTGAAATTCTCCAGCGGCTGACCTATATCCTGGAACACGAGCAAAAGGTCAAATCCGACATCAAGTCGGCATTGCAGTATCCGGCAATCGTCGTCGCTTTTCTGATCATCGCCTTTATCGTCCTGTTGACCTTCGTGATCCCTAAATTTGCCAGCATCTTCAAGAGCGCCGGATTGATACTGCCCTTGCCGACGGTCATTTGCATGAAACTCTACAGCTTCATGGCCAATTACTGGATGCTGATCATCGCCGGATTGCTGGCGGGCGCGATCGCCCTTTTTTATTTTTTTCGCACGCCAACGGGCCGCTTTGTCCGTGACCGGAGTATTCTCAATCTTCCGATTATCGGCGTCCTGCTCCAAAAAGCGGCGATTTCACGGTTTGCCAGTATCTTTTCGATCCTGCAGGCTAGCGGGGTGGACATTCTCGAATCGATGAACATCCTGTCCGGTACCATCGGCAATACCGCCATCGGCAAGGATCTCGAAGAAATGAAAAGCCTGTTGGAAGAAGGCCGCGGCATCGCCGGTCCGCTGGCGAATTCAAAGTACTTTACCCCGATGTTGATCAACATGGTTGCCATCGGCGAGGAAACCGGCAACCTCCAGGAAATGCTGCAGGAAGTTGCCGATCATTACGATTCCGAAGTCCAATATGCGATGAGCAAACTGTCGGAAGCCCTCGGTCCCCTTTTGACCATCGGCCTTGCGGCGGTAGTCGGGTTCTTCGCGTTGGCCATATTTTTACCGATGTGGGACTTGTCCACGATGGT
>JBDNAO010000128.1:0-18670 GCA_039768375.1 Desulfobacterales bacterium
AAATTCAAACATACCCGCTTTGACCGAACGATTACCTTGGAGCTAAAGCCTCTGCCATGCCAAGGGGAGCAGCTCGACCTGCAGTGGTCGCAAGAAGACCGGCTCATCAGCAGGCTCAAATCTTTCGTTTTCGATTCAATCCTGATCCCCGACGGCCAGAAGCTGATTCGGGCCGAGGCGGATATCATTTCTATGAATCAAACCGGCATCAGCCTACGCCTGCCGGAGACCTGTCATCAAATCAGCAACCGGAAAATGCGTCGCTACACCGGCCAAAACGTCGATGTGCAGATGGTTCAAAACAGTTCGCTTTTCTGCGGCCGCCTGCTCGATTTCAACGCCGTCACATTTCGAGTGGAATTGGAGGCCGGTGCTCACCAGACCTTCGAGTGGATCAATCCCGAAAGCTCGGTCAGTGTCATTCTCTCCGGCGGTGCCGACACGTATTATTCGGGCGAGTGTAAAATACTTCGCCACAGTCGGTGCAACGCCAGCATGCAGTATGTGCTGGAGCCGATCAGCCGGGAAATTCATCGTTACAGGCAAAAAGAATTTCGCAGCGAACGCCTGGAAATCAACCCGTCACCGGATATTTACTTTACACACCCCTTGACCAAGAAACCCTTGTCACTCAAGGTCGTGGATCTGTCGGGTTCCGGTTTTTCGGTGGAAGAGGATGAATTAAACGCCCAACTCTTGGCCGGTTTGACCATCCCTGAAGTGCAAGTGCGGTTTTCCAACAATGTTTCGGTCAACTGCAAGGCCCAGGTCGTCTACCGCAGAGTCTGCAAAGAGGGGAAAAAGGGTGTCTGGGTCAAATGTGGATTGGCGATTATCGACATGGACACGGAGAACAACGTCAAGCTCCTGTCCCTTCTGCACCAGGCCAACAACCGCTATTCGTACATTTGCAACAAGGTCGACCTGGATGCGCTCTGGGGGTTCTTTTTTGAATCCGGGTTCATTTATCCGGATAAATACGCGTATATCGAAGCCAACAAAGATCGCATCAAGAACGTCTATGAAAAGCTCTACACCCAAAGCCCCAGCATTGCCCGGCATTTTATCTACCAGGAGAAAGGCAACATCCTCGGCCACATGGCCATGGTTCGCTTTTACGAAGATGCCTGGCTGATCCACCATCACGCCGCCAAGAAATCGGCCCTGAACAAGGCCGGTCTGATTGTTTTGAAGCAGATCGGCCACTTCATCAACGACTCCTACCGTCTTACCTCTATTCATTTAAAACATGTGATGATGTATTACCGGCCGAACAATCGATTCCCCAGCCGGGTCTTCGGCGGTGCTTGTCAGCAGATCGACGACCCGAAATGTTGTTCGGTCGACGCGTTTGCGTATGTGCATTTTCCCGCGGCGCCTGGACCGGTGGCGGCGATAGCCGGTCCGTGGGAATTGAATCCGGCGCAGCCGGAAGATCTCGCTGAGCTGCAGGATTTTTACGAATACGGCTCCGGCGGGCTCATGCTAAAAGCCCTCGGCCTGGATCCGGACCGCATCGGCCGAACGGAACTCGAAGAGGAATACCGGCGACTCGGATTCAAGAAGGATAAGCATCTTTTTGCGCTAAAGGCCGATGGCCATCTCAAGGCCATCATCTTGGTCAACATTACCGATTTCGGATTCAACCTGTCGAATTTGACCAATTGCATCAAGTTCATCGTCGTGGACCCGGAAGGATTGACCGGTGACATTTTCAAAAAAGTGATCTTCAAGTTAAATGAAAAATTCCCTTTCGAGGAACTGACGGTTCTGGTCAATCCGGTTTCCTTCGCCGAGGCCATCCAGCTGCCCTTTGAAAAAATTTACAACATGTGGATCATGAACACCCGATTTTCGGATCCCTATTTCCGTTATCTGAAGCGCCTGTTAAAGCATGTCCATTAGCATCATGCCGGACGGCGGCCCCGACAGGTGATGACCGGTGTGTAGGTGAATCGGCGTGGGGTGTTGACAAATGCCTGTTCGAAATCCGATCTAAATCCCTCGAAACCCCTCTCGTATTCATCGAAAGGATAGCCCGAGTTCCGGGCGGCGATTTCCACCTTCTTCGTCCAGTTAAAGGCGTCGGCTTCTTTGAGATCGCCGTAAATCAGGTGGTGTGGCATCATGTCGACCGCGATGTCGAGGTACCCGAGATCATAAAGATAGGCATAGAGTTTACGGCCGACATAAGGGTCGAAACCGGCCACTTTTTCAAGGGCGTTCATGACGCCTCTCAAGGCGGTTTCGAGCCGAGGTGTCAGTCCGTAGTGGTTCAAACAATTGTGATCGAGGTCGATCAAGCAAAGAATGCCGCCGGGCGCAACAATCTCGGCGATGTTTTTCACAATTTCGAAACTCTCGGTGCGATAGTATTCCAGAACAAAGCGGATCCAGACCAGATCGAATCGTCCGAGTGATTCCAGCGGTTTCCGGATGTCTATTTGACGAAAACTCAAACCGGTGGCGCTGTATTTGGATTGTGCGAATCGGACGCGCTGTGGAGCGATGTCGACACCGATAGTCTCCGCACCCGGCTGGGACAGTCGGTTGAGGATAAAGGTCGTTTTGCCGGATCCGCAGCCCAGGTCGGCGACCCGCATGCCGGCGGTGATTCCAGACCAGAGTGCCTGCCTTTCGACCATACGGGGATCGGTTTTCAGATCCAAGCGAAGGGCTTCTTCATCGCTTTCCATCAAGTAGTCTTTTCGCATCCCTTAACAGCACCTCCGTTTGGTAGCTGGACCGTTTTCTGTTGATTTCCCATGATTTACAGCACTTGCCGGTGATCTGTCAATCGGTTATTCAGCCCATCGGCCGGTATCAGCCATAGAAAAACCGTAACCCTTCACAGGGTTGCAAAGTCCGATGCGCTTCAAACCACCTAATTGTAGGCGCTTACAGGGTGCCGCAGATGCGAGGCGTCGGGCGTGCAGACGTACTTTTGTACTTCAAGTGCCCGACAACAAAGCAGATGCGGTGCCCAGTGAACGCTTACGAAAAACCGAATTTACTTGACCTGCACCGTATTTATTTTTACTTGTTATGTCATGTTTGACGACTACAGAGGATCAAATGCGACCATTAGGGGAGTAGACACATGAAAGACGGAAACAGTTTCGAGGATGACAAAGCAACCGACAGCGAAGACTTTGGTGCACTTTTAGAGGCCTATGGCGGGGATATCGGTGAGAGCGTGCAGGTGGGAGATAAGATCAACGGCAAGATTATCGCCCTCGGCTCGGAGACAGTCTTTGTCGATACCGGAACAAAGATCGACGGGGTTGTGGACAAAAAGGAACTGCTGGATGACAAGGGCCAACTGCCCTACGGCGTCGGGGACAGGCTCGAGCTCTTTGTTATCGCCTCTGACGAGAGCGAGATCCGGCTTTCCCGGGCCCTGTCGGGTATCGGCGGCCTGCACCTGTTGACGGATGCTTTTCGCAACCGGATTCCGGTCGAGGGGCGGGTAACCGAAACCTGCAAGGGCGGATTTCGCGTTGCCGTGATGCAGCGCACGGCATTTTGCCCGATCAGCCAGATGGATGTCAAATACGTCGATACGCCGGAAAACTATGTGGGGGAGACCTTGCTCTTTAACATCACGCAGTTCGAAGACAAGGGACGCAACATCGTACTTTCCCGGCGCAAACTTTTGGAACGCGAGCAGCAAAAGGCGCGTGAGGCCTTTTTCACCACGCTGACAACCGGTGCCGTGCTCACCGGCACCGTCACCCGTCTGATGCCTTACGGAGCATTCGTGGAATTGATTCCAGGGTTGGAGGGCATGGTGCACATCTCGGAACTGAACTGGTCACGGGTCGAGAAACCCGAAGAAGCCGTAAGGCCCGGCGATCGGGTTCAGGTAAAGGTCCTCAGCATCGATGCTCAAGAGGGCAGTGCACGTGAGAAAATTGCGCTGTCTGTCAAACAGGTGACGGGAGATCCCTGGGGAGACGTTGTTGACAGGTTTCAGCCGGGAGACATCATCAAGGGCAAGGTCACCCGTTGTGCCCCTTTCGGGGCTTTCGTCGAGATCGCTCAGGGAATCGAGGGGCTGGTTCACATCAGTGAAATGAGTTTCGTAAAAAGGGTTCAAAAGCCGTCCGATATTGTCACAGCCGGAGAACCGGTGACGGTCATGGTCAAGTCGATCGATGGTGAAAACAGAAGAATTTCCTTGAGTATCCGCGATACAGAAGGCGATCCGTGGGCCGAGGTGCCGGAGAGATATCCCGTGGGCCGCAGCGTTACAGGCGTTGTCGAAAAGAAGGAAAAATTCGGTTATTTCGTCGCTCTCGAGCCCGGCGTTACCGGACTGCTGCCCAAATCGAAGATCGGACAGGCGACCGATCAAAAGACCTACGACGCCATAAAAACCGGCAGCTCCATTACGGTCGTTATCGACTCGGTCGATAGCCAGAACCGCAAAGTGACCCTCGCACCGGGAAACGGCGACACGGTCGAGGACTGGCAGAAGTATGCCGGTGGACCTCCCGCGGCCCTGAGCCCCCTTGGTGAAAAGTTGAAGGTGGCGCTGTCCGGTAGGCGGAAAAAATGATCAACTTGATCCCTTTCGGCTGCATGCTTACTTTGCCCGGTATGTTGGTGAACTGACCAATAATACCATGTGCTAATAGCCGGCAATAATTTGTGCAACTGCACGTATAAACAGAAAGAGTCGGCGGTGGTGTCAGGAGAAGTGTAAATTGAATATCGTTGAAGCCGAAAACATAAGCAAGACATATACGATCGACAACCGAAAGGTATCGGTTCTGAAGAACATATCGCTGGCGGTCACCGCCGGAGAGTTTCTGGTCGTTGAAGGTCAAAGCGGCAGCGGAAAGACAACCTTGCTCAGCCTCCTGTCCGGGCTGGACAAGCCTTCGTCCGGCAGAATTCTTGTCGATGGTCGCGATATCACGGATGCTACTGAAGACGAACTGGCCCCGATGCGCAACCAGTTTTTCGGGTTCGTCTTTCAAGCCTTCCACCTCGTGCCGTCGCTGACGGCGTTAGAGAATGTCATGTTTCCGGCCGAGCTCAAGCACGATCGCACGGCCGGTGAAAGAGCCAGGGCGCTCCTGCAGCGGGTCGGTCTGTCCCACAGGGAGACAAACTTTCCACACCAACTCTCCGGGGGTGAGATGCAGCGCGTGGCCATCTGCCGGGCGCTCATCAATCTCCCCAAGATCATATTTGCCGATGAACCGACCGGAAACCTGGATTCCAAAAACGGGCGGTCCATACTTCACCTGCTCTTGGAGTTTCACCGGGAAGAAAGGACAACGCTGATTATGGTGACGCACAATCGGGAAATTGCCGCCCTGGCCGACCGCGTCATTTTGCTCGATGACGGACGCATCAGCGGTGTCAAACGAGGATATCCAGACCATGTCGAAGCTGAAGTTCATTCTGCGTGATATAAACCGCACCCGCAGCCAGGCGATTGTCTTTGCACTGTGTGTGTCGCTCGCCATGGTCACGCTTGTGGCGGTAAACGGATTTTCCGACAGTGTCAATACCACCCTCTTAAACGATGCCCGGGCATTGAATGCGGCCGACATCATCGTGCGGTCCCGCCAGCCGTTGTCTCCCGGACTGGTTCAAAAAATTGCAGAAATGGAAAGCGCGCGGTCGATTGAAAGCGCCCCTATCTATGAGTTCTACTCCGTCGCCCGAACTGCGGCAGGCGACGGTTCGTTGCTATCGAACATCAAGGCAGTGTCGAAAGGCTACCCTTTCTACGGCCGCTGCGAATTGGCTTCCGGGCGCTACTTGACCGAAGTACTGCTCCCCGGCCGCATTGTCGTCGCGCCCATTTTGCTGGAGCGACTGGGACTGCGGGTAGGGGATTCACTGTCCATTGGACGGGCCACCTTGGCCATTGCCGACGTCGTTCTCAAGGAACCCGATCGACCATTGGATGCGTTTGCATTCGGACCACGGATCTTCGTATCGACCGCCGACCTCGAGCGTATCGATCTCATCGGGAAAGGAAGCCGCGTCAGCTACGCGGTGTTGATTAAAGTCGCCGATGCCGCGGACCTCACCCGATCGGTCGACCTGCTCACCGCGGCCGCAGATCCGGTTCAGGAGCGCGTCGATACGTATCGAACGGCTCCGTCGGGAGTGAAACGCTTTTTCGACAACTTTATCTTCTTCCTCAACCTGATCGGTATCTTCACGCTGTTGTTGGCCGGCATCGGTATTTACACGACACTGACCGCCTACCTGAAGGAAAAGGAGAAGACCATCGCCGTCATGAAAACAGTCGGCGCTTCCAGCCGCTTCATTTTGACCCATTTCATCCTCAGCCTGCTGTTCATCAGTTTGATCGGGACAGGAGTCGGTCTTGTCCTTGGTTTGGCGGCCCAGAAAATCATACCCGCGCTCATCTCCGGCCTCATCCCACAGCAGATCGGATTGTCCCTTTCCTGGACCGGCATATTGGAAGGGTTTTGCTTGGGCATCGTCGGGGTGGCGCTCTTCGCATTTCTGCCGTTGTACCGCCTCAGGGGCATCAAGCCGGCCGATATTTTCAGAAAAGACGACAACCAGCCGCCGGGCGGTCTTCCCTATTATCTCACCCTGGTGGTTATCGGCACCGTGTTTACCGCTATGGTGTTGTGGCAACTGCAGGTCTTGAGCAGCGGATTGCTCTTTGTCGCCTCAGCGTTCGGGTTCATCTTGATGACGGCCGTCTTTACGCATGCCATCCTGCTGATCCTGCGTCGCCTGCCCGTTAAAACGCTGATCCTGCGCCAGGCATTGAAAGGCCTTTTCCGACCGCGCAATGCCACCCGGCCGGTCATTATCATCCTGACTGCTTCTCTGGCCGTGGTTTTCACCATTTACGGGGTCGAGACCAACCTCGACCGGGATTACGTCCAATCCTATCCACCCGATGCACCGAACCTTTTTTTCGTGGACATCCAGCCGGATCAGCAAGCGGACTTCGACCGGGCGCTGGGGATCAATACGCGCTATTTTCCGATCGTCCGTGCCAGGATTCTCTCCATCAACGGTGACAACATCGATCGCGGCAAGGAAAGGCAAAGACGCCGCGGCGACAATCTTGCCCGCACCTTCAATCTGACGTATCGCAATGATTTGCTGGACGACGAAATTATCAAAACCGGCAGCAGCCTGTTTAGATCGGACTGGAACGAGATTCAGGTGTCGGTTCTGGACACGGTGATAAAAATGCACGACTTGAAGATCGGCGACCGGATCGTCTTCCGGATCCAAGGCATTCCGTTGGAGGCGAGAATTTCAAGTATCCGGACGCGGACCAAGGATTCCCTCAAGCCCTTTTTCTATTTCGTGTTTCAGGAAGACACCCTGAAAGATGCGCCGCAGACAATTTTCACGGCGGTTCGGGTGGAAAAGAGCCGGATCGCCGGCATTCAAAACGCGATCGTCGAAAAATTTCCCAACATCAGTGTGATCGACATGACGGAGACGATCACAACTTTCGCCGGGATTTCCCGTAAGCTGTCCAACACCATCCGGTTTTTTACGGCCTTCGGCATCCTGGTCGGTTTGCTGATCACGGTCAGCTCGGTGCTGGCCACCCGTCTGGCCAGGACACGGGAAGCGGTTTATTATCAGGTCCTTGGAGCCAGATCGGCTTTTGTGTTCAAGGTGTTCGGCCTGGAAAATTTAATCATCGGGGGTCTCAGCGGACTTCTCGCCATGGTGATTTCCCAGGCTGCGAGCTGGATCATCATCACAAAAGTGTTTGATATCACGTTTAAACCGATTACCGGAGCTGGTTTTATAATGATCGCCGTCGCGACGCTGCTCGTAACCATCAGCGGTCTGCTGCCGTCGTGGACGACGTTGCGGAAAAGGCCGGTTGCATTTCTCAGGGAACAGACCAATGAATAAAGCCATCCTTCACGTGGTGATCTGTTTCTGCCTGATTCTGGCGGCATGCGGGCAGGAAGAACCGCCGAGCGCGCCGCCGGAAATACAGTCTACCGGCACCATTGTCGCCATGGGTGACAGCCTGACGGAGGGTTTGGGTGTATCGGAAGAAGAAACCTATCCGGCGCTGCTGCAAAAGGCACTTCGAGACAAAGGATACGGCTACCGGGTCGTCAACGCGGGCATCAGCGGGGAGACGAGCAGCGGTGCTCGCTCCAGAATGGACTGGGTGTTGCGCATGAAACCGGATATCATTATTCTGGAGACCGGTGTGAATGACGGGCTGCGCGGTCTCGATCCCGAGTTGATCCGCCGCAACATTCGGGAAATGGTCGATGCCTTTACCGCAGAAGGCATCGACGTCGTGCTGGCAGGCATGAAAATCGTTCCCAACCTGGGCCCGGCGTACAGCGAGATGTTTGCGGACGTCTATACCGATGTGGGCGGCGATAACGATGTTATTTTGATTCCTTTTTTTCTCGAAGGTGTTGCCGGGGTTCCCAAAATGAACCAGCCCGACGGGATTCATCCGAATGCGGATGGATATGCGAGGGTGGTGGAGCACATCTTCCCCTACGTGACCGCGGCCATTGCCCGGCATCAGGAGCAGTCGCGTTGACCGGGCGGATAGTCTATCTGAAGCATCAGGATGACACCATGACGAACCAGCCGTATGCTTACGATCTGGATGAGGCGCAGATTCGCCGCGAGCGCCGGAAAGCTCGCGAAATCAGAGTAAGCCAATGGTGGAAACGACGCCTGGCCAAGGGTATCTGTCACTATTGCAACCATAAAACACCATCCGATGGATTGACGATGGACCACATCGTGCCGATTGCGCGCGGCGGCCGCAGCACCAAAGGCAACCTGGTAACGGCCTGCAAGTCGTGTAACAACAAAAAGAAACAGCTGCTGCCGATGGAGTGGGAAGAGTACCTGGCCGAATTTAAAACGCAGACGCTCTGATGACCTTTTAAACCAAATCTTTGGATCATCAATCTGTTTTTCCACTTTACAGCCTTTGAAATCCATGTTAGCTATACCATTTTTGGCGACACAACTTACGGGTAAAAGGCGAAAAGATGAAAAAAAAAGACGTTGAATTTTTCAAGGAACTTCTCACCAGACGACTCGATGAGTTGCTCAATCAGGCTGACAATACCGTTTCTGGGATGACGTCACCCAAAGAAAATTTCCCGGATCCCACCGACCGGGCCTCACTCGAGGCCGATCGGAATTTCATGCTGCGCATCCGGGACCGTGAACATAAGCTCATCAAGAAAATCAAGAAAGCCTTGGATCGCATTGAAAACGGTACCTTTGGTATCTGTGAATCCTGCGGCGAGGAAATTTCGATTAAACGGTTGAAGGCCAGGCCGGTTACCTCGCAATGTATTGAATGCAAATCCAAAGAAGAGGCTTTGGAGAAAGCCCTTGGATTGTAGAGAACAGCGGGGAATCGATCTACACATTCATTCCACAGCTTCAGATGGTACCCTCACGCCGGCTCAAATCCTCGACCTCGCTCAGGCACAGCACCTCGGGGCCATTTCCATAACCGATCACGACACTATAGACGGCTCGAAAGAAGCGTTGCAGATCGGTATTCCGTCTTCCCTTCATTTCTTAACCGGGGTCGAGCTCAGTGCGGCGCCCCCTCCCTTCCTTCGCCGTTCCGGAAGTTTCCACATCCTGGGGTACGGCCTTCGTCTGGATGACGACGAGTTGAATCAGACACTTCTGGTTTTACAACAAGCCAGGGAAAATCGAAACCCCGCTATCATTGAAAGGCTCGGTCGGCTCGGCTTTAACATGACCCTGGCGGAAGTCGTCGAGATGGTCGGTGATAGCCAGATCGGCCGGCCCCACATTGCCCGGGCCATGCTGGAAAAAGGGTATGCGCACTCAATTGACGAAGCCTTCGACCGCTATTTGGGCACCGGAAAACCGGCTTACGTCGATAAATATCGAATTTCCTGTCAGAGAGCGCTCGACATCATTCGTGGCGCCGGCGGTATTCCGATATTGGCCCATCCCTATCTTCTGAGCATCAAGGAAGCCGCTGAACTGGAAAAATTACTCGTTTCGCTGAAAAAAATCGGACTCGCGGGAATCGAGGCCTTGTATCCTGAGCATCCGCCGCAAGCGACTGCGTTATACCTAGAATTGGCTGACCGGCATCATCTTTTAATAACCGGCGGCACTGATTTTCACGGCAGCCTGAAACCTGACATTCAATTGGGTATCGGTACCGGTGATTTCCGGGTCCCCTTCGCGCTCTATGAACGGCTTAACGATCGGCTGGTGCGACACTCCGCCCGCTTCTGAGATAAGGGCGCATTATGGAATTCAGTGCATTTTTTCAAAAATTGGACTACCAGTTCACCGACGAAACGTTGATTTCAGAAGCGTTTCGCCACAGTTCCTATGTCAACGAACAGGCTGACGGTGGTTTAAGGGACAACGAGCGGCTGGAATTTCTCGGAGATGCCGTTTTGAGCCTGGTCGTGGGATATCTCTTGATGCGGCGCTATCCGGAAATGAAGGAAGGCGATCTCTCCAGGATGAGGGCCAACCTTGTCAATGAATCGCAGTTGGCCGAAATTGCCCGTACGATCGATCTCGGATCCCATATCATGCTCGGCAAGGGTGAATTGCTGAGCAACGGATGCGAGAAGAATTCCATTCTGGCCGACACCTTCGAGGCCGTGGTCGCGGCCGTTTTCCTGGACGGTGGTTTCAATGCCGCATATCGGATTATCGACATCCACCTGACCCCTTTACTCGAGGAAATCCACACCCTCAGCTCCAGCCAGGACTTCAAGAGTCAACTGCAGGAACTGGTTCAGGTCAACCAGCAGCAGATGCCGGAATACTTAGTGATCGCTGAAAACGGCCCGGACCATGACAAGACCTTCTGTGTTCGGCTGATGGTACTGGGCCTGATAACCGAAGGCCGCGGAAAGAGCAAGAAACAGGCCGAGCAGGATGCTGCCAAAAATGCATTAGACATCCTGCACAACGGTCGGTCATAAGCAAATAAAATCCTCGGCGGGGCTCTGTCGGGCAGCGGCCATCTTAGGAGCTGGTGGGGTTCCTGGAGAACCCGGCCGGTAACAAACGATGCAACCCACTGCCAAGCCCTTTATCGTTCCCGTATTTCTGCCCCATGCCGGCTGTCCCCATCGGTGTGTCTTCTGCAACCAGCATGCGATTACCGGTGCCGCAACCCTGCCGACGTTTTCTGAATTTGAAACGGCTATCAACCGGTTTTTAGGTTACGCTGCCGGCCGGCCCCCAGAAATCCAGATCGCTTTATATGGTGGCAATTTCTTAGGAATGGATGACGCAGAGGTGATTGCGCTTTTGGCACTGGCACAACAGTTTGTCCGCGACGGCCGCGCAGACAGCATCCGGTTTTCGACGCGGCCGGACACCATTGATGAGCACCGGCTTCAACTCATTTCCGGATATCCGATCCGAACCGTCGAACTCGGTGCCCAGTCCATGAGTGATGAGGTTCTGGCGCTCACCCGTCGGGGGCACACCACGGCCCACACCGTTGCTGCGACGCAACATCTGCTGAAAAGGGATTACGAAATCGGTTTGCAGATGATGGTTGGCCTGCCCGGCGACACGGTAAAACGGTCGTTGGACACTGCACGACGGATGATCGATTTGCGGCCCCATTATGTGCGGATCTATCCGGCTGTGGTGCTCGAAAACAGCCCTATGGCAAAGTGGTATCGGCAAGGAAGATTTGCCCCGTGGTCCCTAGAAACCTGTGTCAGTCTCGTTAAAGAACTTTATCTTTTATTCACGCAAAATAATGTTGCGGTCATCCGCATGGGTCTGCAGGCAGAAGAAGATCTTGACAGTGGCAAGGCTGTTCTTGCCGGGCCCTATCATCCGGCCTTTGGTCACCTGGTACATTCTAAAATTTATTTAGATGCGGCCCTTGCAGCCTTGAAATCTTCAAAACACAACAAGAGTCGTATCTGCATCTATGTTCACCCGCATGGCATCTCGAAGATGCGCGGGCACATGAACCATAACATGGCCAGGCTTCGGTCGGCGTTTCGACCTCAAAAGGTTCAGGTTATTCCTGATCCCTCTTTGGCCGAAGGCTGCCTTCGGCTGGGAGAGACCGATCACGTGTGTGTCAATGGTTATAAATTAGATCCAATAACCGATTTCAAGCGTTAGATTTGTTTCTCTCGAACGCTCGGTAAGCGGGGCATTCGGCATGAAACTTCGATCTATTCTCGTCTTTTTATCTTTGCTGGCCATCATTTCGACTGCTACTGGGGGATTCCTTTATTATTCCAGTATCCGTGATGCCGCCCTGAAGGTTGCCGAGCGGCAAGCCGTTACCCGCCTGAAATTGATCACGAAGAATATTTCAGCCTTTCTTTCGGAAAATCTAAAAGTCGTAAAAGCCATGGCCGGGATGGATGAACTGTTGGAGATGCTCGTTCGCCCGAATGAAAGAGCCCAGAACAGAGCCAACGCCATCTTGGACCTCTACAAATATGCGCTGGAGGCGGATGTTTGCTATTTGATGGACTATGAAGGGAAAACGATCGCCTCGAGCAATCGGGATGCACCCGATAGTTTCGTTGGGAAGAATTTTGCCTTTCGCCCCTATTTTCAACAGGCCTTCCACAGTGCGCCGGCCACGTATCTGGCCTTGGGCATAACCTCTGACAAGCGCGGGGTTTATTACAGCTATCCCATATTTGAAGAAGGGGAGGATCTGCCGATTGGACTGGCGGTGATCAAGGCCTCGATTGAGCAAATTGAAAAGGAACTGGGCCTGATCAGTGATGAAATTGTTCTGGTAAGCGATCCCCACGGCGTGGTGTTCATTTCAAATATCAAAGATTGGCTGTATCATGTCATTTGGGAAATCGGCCCGGCAGAAAAAGATGAGATTGCCAAATCCAGACAATTTGGTGACGGACCTTGGGAGTGGCTTGGCTTTAGACCGATCGGCGAAAAATACGTTGTCGACCGTGCGGGTAACGAATATCAGTTGCATCAGGCCGATATTAGTAATTATCCGGGCTGGAAGGTCAATCATTTACGCAGCCTCAAGGTCATCTCCAAGAACGTCTCGGGTCCCTTGATCCGCCTGATCGGCCCCGCTGTATTATCTCTGTGCCTGCTGGTTGGTTTAGCGGTTTTTTTTCTTTATGGTAAGGCCAGTCATGAATTGAGCCAACGTAAATTAGCCGAAAAAGCGCTGCGGGAAAGCGAAGAACGGTATCGGACCCTCTATCACAATACCCCGGCGATGCTCCATTCTATCAACATGCAAGGCTATTTGGTCAGTGTCAGCGATCATTGGGCCGAGGCCTTGGGCTATAAACGCTCTGAAGTCATCGGCAAAAAACTGACCGATTTTTTAACCCAAGATTCCCGTCGCTATTACGAGCAGAAGGTATTTCCCGAATTTGTCCGCAAGGGAGCCTGCAAAGATATTCCCTATCAATTTGTCAAAAAGAATGGTGACATTATCGATATTCTGCTTTCCGCGATCATTGACCGTGAGGCAAGCGGTGCACCGACGCGCTCATTGGCGGTTTCAATCGATGTGACCGAACGGAAAAGGGCAAAGGAAGCGCTTAGAGATGCCAAAGAAGCCCTGAGTCGCTACTCCAAGAATCTGGAACGATTGGTGAGAAAACGCACCCGGGAGATTACCAACATACTCAACTACACTCCGGCTGTCATCTACATAAAGGATGTCGATGGCCGATACATCTTGGTGAATCCGAAATATGAACAAGTCCTCAATGTGAAGAGTGAAGATGTCAAAGGCCAAACCGACTACGATGTTCTACCAAAAGATACGGCCCATCAATTTCGAACCAATGATGTGAAGGTTCTTGAACAAAAATGTTCCTATCAGTTTGAAGAGACCATCGTGCAGAAAGACGACCGGCACACGTATCTTTCCGTTAAATTCCCGGTTTACGACGAATCCGGCCAGATCAGAGGGGTGGGCAGCATTTCGACGGATATTACTGCTGTCAAGAAAGCCCAGGATCAGTTGAGGCGACTGTCCGGCAGCATAATCGCCAATCAAGAAAAAGAACGCGCCGCGCTGTCGAGGGAGTTACACGATGAGCTGGGACAGGTTCTGACGGCCTTGCGCATGGATGCCGTATGGCTGCGGGATCGGATGAAAAATATCGATGCCAAAGCGGCGGCACGAACCCTGACCATGTGTGATTTAATCGATGAAACGATTTCAGACGTCCGGGGGATGGCTTTTCGCCTGCGACCGGGCGTGCTGGACGATTTGGGGTTGGTGGATGCCCTCGAAAATTACACCACCGATTTCGAAAAACGCACCGGAATCACATGTGTCTTTGATCCGCAGCGCATCTCTGAGGTGACCGAGACGATTGCTACGGCCGCTTACCGCATTACCCAGGAGGCGCTGACAAACGTTGCCCGGCATGCCGATGCCGGGCATGTCGACGTTCAGCTTGGCCTTCATAACGGATTTTTAACCCTGGTCGTGTCCGATAACGGGCGGGGGTTCAACACGGCCGTTATCGGTGAATTCGAGTGCCTCGGTTTGGCCGGTATGCGTGAGCGCGCCATGCTGGCTGGCGGCACCCTCGAGGTGCAATCCCGACTGCAGAACGGAACGCGGGTTGAGTTCAAGGTGCCCTTCGATGGATTGAATCTATAATGAGGATTGCGGGATGATTAAGGTTTTACTGGCAGACGATCATAGTATTGTGCGCGCCGGACTTCGTCGGATCGTAGAGGAAAGCGGTGACATGCAAGTGATTGCCGAAGCCGCCGATGGACGCGAGGCACTTCGGCAGGTAAAGGAAAATAAACCCGATGTCGCTGTGGTTGATATTTCCATGCCCGGTTTGGATGGTCTGGAGGTCATCAGTCAACTCAAGGCCATGTATCCAGAGCTGCCAGTTCTGGTTTTGACCATGCATGAAGAAGGCCAGTATGTCGTGCGCGCCGTAGAAGCGGGCGCCATGGGATATATTACCAAGCAATCGGCTCCGGAGCAATTGGTCATCGCCATTCGGAAAGTGCTTGAAGGCAGCCGCTACCTCACGGATGAAGCCACTGAAGCATTGGCTTTGAGGATCGCCAAGGGGGAAAAGGGACAGACCCCGCTCGATTCACTGTCGATGCGGGAACTGCAAGTTCTGCGGCGTCTTGCGCTTGGCAAAACCAATCGTGAAATTGCGAAGGCGTACGGTATCAGCATTAAAACAGTCGACACGTATCGTCTGCGCCTGCTAAAGAAATTGAACCTACGCAACAATGCCGAACTATCCCGGTTTGCCATTCAGAATAAACTGATAGAGCCTTAAGGGTGAGGATGTGCCTTGTAGACGAACCCAAATCCGGCGCAATCTTGTGGAATTATTTCTTACCGTGATCCTAAGTGGCCCTATTCGTAAATACGGTGGCATTCAATGACCGATGCATCCCGGCCGAGCCGTGTTGCTCGGCGCGCGCGTACGCTTGGTATGCGCGCTTCTCGCGCCTTGCGCTGCGGGCGCCTCGGTCATCTCGGTGCGTCACCGTATTTACGAACAGGACCACTTAGTCGGTCCAGCTTTACAGTTCGGTTTTCCTTGTCATACCAGCCGTCGAATATGACCAGATCCATGTGATTGTCCAGTGACACGTAATCGCTGACCTTGACCTTGTGTTGCGCAACGCTCTCCGAGCTGAATATCCGGATTATTCATTCGAAACTGTTAATGGCTTTCAATGCGGCGCGACGTCGCGGCACCTTCTATTGATTCAAGCCTGAATACGGCAGTTACGGACGGTAAGAAAAAATCTGACAAAAGATTCAGAAAAAGTCGAATTGACATTTTATTTCGACCCTGTAGGTTAGAAATGCGTTAGTGTTCTGTTTTCCTGCTTCGATCCTGAATCTGTGTGGGTTATGCGTACCGAAATTGTTTCGCATAGGTTGTGTTGGTCACCATTTTTACTCTACCTTCCGCAGGAAGACAGCTGCTCAGCACGGCAGACCATTTGGGGAGACACCTTATCTCCGGGCTATTTCGCCCCCCGGGAAAAAAAGGAGGGTGGACCATGACACACAGATGGAACTCATTTATGTCCTTTGTCGCCATTCTAATAGTGGTCGGTAGTATTCTTGGTCCCAAATTGAGCCACAGTTCCGAGGCCATTGTCATCGGAATACCCCATTCCGAGGCGTATTCCTATGCCACCATGATGAAAAATTCCTTCAACATGGCCCTGGAATCGATCAACAAAGACGGCGGGATCAAGGGGACGCCCCTAAAGCTTGTCTACGCCGACGACGGGGGGCAACCCAAAGAGGGGGAAAAAGCCATCCGGCAGCTGGTGAATGAAAGCGGTGCCGTCATGCTTGTGGGCGCTTATCAAAGCAGCAATACCATATACATGGCCAACACGGCCAATAAACTGGACCGCCCCTTCTTGATCTGCACGGCCGCAGACGACCGGGTGACCCAGAGAAAATGGCGCAATGTCTACCGGCTCAATGTACCGGCCAGCGAATATGCCAACGGGTTGGAAGATTTCTTACTGAAAAAAATCAAGCCGAAATCGATGGCGATCATTTATGAAAACAGTCCCTTCGGGACCGGTGGTGCCTTGAGAATGATGTGGTTCTGCCGCGAGAATAGCATCGATATCATCGGGATCGAACCCTATCATAAGGAAAGACTGAAAGCAGACTATTTTCAACGGATCATTGCCCCACTCGCGGAGACTCCTCCTGATGTGATTTACATGGTTTCCTACCTCAACGACGGGGCCTTATTGGTCAACCAAATTCGGGAATCGAAAATTAATGCGCTTTTGGCAGGCGGTGCCGGTGGCTTTACCCACCCCAAATTTATCGATAAAGCCGGCCCGTCGGCCGACAATTTGCTGACAGCGACCCTGTGGACGCCACAACTGCAATATGCCGGGACCGAGGCGTACTACAACCAGTACACCGACATGTATGGCACCCCGCCGGACTATCATGGCGCCGAAGCCTTCTCCGCTCTTCTGGTTGCTGCGGATGCTCTCAAGAGAGCTGAAAATTTGAATCCCGAAAGCATACGGGCGGCGCTTGACGCCACCGACATCGTCACACCGTTTGGACCGGTCAAATTTACGGCCCATGGTAAATACGAGCGACAAAACAGCCTGCCGACACAGGTTCTGCAAATCGTTAACGGTAAGTTTGAGTGTATATGGCCCGAAGAGCACGCCACGTCAGAATTTGTTGCACCACCGGAATGGAAGGCGCCCTCAACGGAGTAATTATTAACATTTAAAATATAATAAAGTTAGGGTTGTATTAGCGCGTTGAACACAGCAAAAGTTAAGACTCGAGACTTGAAAGGAGGTGGTATCGCGAGAAAACTTAGTCCTTGTTTAAAATAAGAATAAAATCAAAACGTGTAATTTTCTTGCTTTGAAATGGTACTTATTAGGTCTATAATAATATGAGGAGGATTAAAATGAGAAGCAAACTAATGGCCGTTATACTTGGTGTTTGTGCGTTTTCGTTGATAACCGTTGCTTTCACCGGCCCGTCTTTGGCAAAAACAAGGGTTATCTTCGGTGGTGGTCCGGCCGGTGGGACCTTCCAGGTGGTCGCCAACGCCATCCAGGTCTACAAGCCGGTTAAAGCCGCCGCCGACTTTTCGGTCAAGGCCCAAACATCGGCCGGATCGGTCGAAAACCTGAGAAAAACCGATGCCGGCCGACAGCAGATGAGCGTTGTTTATTCCGGGCACGTGTGGCTGGGCCGCAACGGCGAGATGAAAAACGATCCCAAGAAGTACGAAAATGTCTTGGCGGTGGCTTGGCTGTACGGTGCACCGGCGCAGCTGGTGGTCAGGGCCGACTCGGGCATCAAGAGTACCAAAGATCTGGTCGGCAAAAAGGTGGGTGTCGGCAATGCCGGCTCCGGGGCCTTCGCCAACTGCGAACTGTTTTTTAGCTACATGGGCGTGTGGGACAAGATCGAGCAAAACGCCATGGGTTACAATGATGCCGCGGCCGCCTTCGGCAACAATCAGCTGGATGCCTTCTGGCTGTTTACCGCATTTCCGAGCGGCGCGGTGATCATGGCGGCCCAGACCAACGACATCGCCATGGTCGATCTGGGGGCCGACGCCGAGGCGTCGGGGTTTTACAAAAAGTACCCCTATTTTTCGAAACTGGCGGTTCCGGCCGGGACGTATAAGGGCGTCGACAAGGACGTCCCGTCCTTCCAGGACAGCGCCCTTTGGGTGGCCAACGCCAAGGTGCCCGATGATGTGGTCTACGAGCTCCTCTCCATTATCTACACGCCTGAGGGGTTGAAGCACATGGTAGAACAGAAAAAGACCTTCAAAAACATGAGCCTGGAAACCGGCGCCACCAACATCGTCACGCCGTTTCATCCCGGGGCTGAAAAGTTCTGGAAGGAAAAGGGGATGATGAAATAAAATCGTTGCCCGATTTTCATTGAGAAGCGGCGACACTGCGTTGCCTATCGTTGTGGGATATGGGCGCCGGCCAGGTGAGTTTTTACGACCGCGTCCATATCTCACATCTTCATACGAAATTCCAAGGGGATCGAGGGACCATTCAATAGCGGATAATCCTCAGACAGGTGGTGCAAAGTGTACGATAAACTAAATAAGGTCGAGAAAATCATATTTGATGTGCTGGCCGTCAGCCTGGTTCTCTTCTACTCTTATTC
>JBDNAO010000129.1:0-5137 GCA_039768375.1 Desulfobacterales bacterium
AATTTTGTTAGGAAAGGCTGGCGAGCTTTAACATGGCCAAAGCGCTAAATCAACGGCTAAATCAGGAAAGACGGGTAGAATGAAGGCGGGACATTAAGTGGCCCTATTCGTAAATACGGTGGCATTCAATGGCCGATGCATTCCGCCGCGCCGTGTTGCTCGGCGCTCGCATACGCTTGGTATGCTCACTTCTCGCGCCTTGCGCTGCGGGCGCCTCGGTTATCTCGGTGCGTCACCGTATTTACGAACAAGACCACTAAGCGGCAGCCGCTAGGCAAACCGGAGACGGGTCAACCGGTTATTCGCCTAACGGGCTAACGGGCCAACCGGCGATTCGCCTTACGGGCCGACGGGCTAAAATTGCCCCCTTTGGAAAAAGGGGGGCTAGGAGGATTTCTTCTCACCGTTTTAAAATCCCCCTAAATCCCCCTTTTCCTAACGGGGACTTTTAAAAGCATTCGTTAAGTTAATAGCAATGGGCGAAAAAGGGTCAACCGGCTAACCAACTAAAGGTAGATGAACCGTGAAGGTACTCCCCTGCCCCAGCGAGCTTTCGACGGTGATGTGGCCGCCATGGGCTTGAACGATGTGTTTGACGATGGCGAGACCGAGCCCGGTGCCGCCGAGCTTGCGGCTGCGGGCTTTGTCCACCCGGTAAAACCTCTCGAATAGCCGCGGCAGGTGCTTGTTCGGTATGCCGGACCCCTGGTCGGCGAATTCTATGGTGACCTCGCGCTTCTTTTGGCCGGCAGTGATCCGGACCTGGCTGCCGTCGTCACTATACTTGACGGCATTGTCGATAAGATTGACAAACGCTTGCTCCAGCAGTGTCGGTTCGTGTGCCTACGGGACCTCCGGCAACCGGCGACGGCAGGCGGCAGCGAAGTCTTCCGGATAGTGACCATTTATCCAGCGCATCTGGGCTTCGCTGAAGGCCCCCGGCGATTCAGGCAAGCGGGGCAGAAACGCATAGAGCAATCGCTGATCGTCATCGTCGTTGTCGAATCGTTTGGCGTACTCGATGACGGTGACCATCCTGGCCCCTAACGCGGTCAAAATTTTCATGGTGACCAGGATTGCGCAATCCAGGCTTGCTCGGGTTCGGCTGTCGGTTTCGAGGATGTTGCCGACCGGCGCCAGGGTCATCAGCTGCAGTTCCCACTGGGAGGTCTGCGCCTTGGGCACAAAGACCATCACCCGCTCGTCTTCGTAGACCACCAGGCTGTCTTCCCGCTCGCTGCGACCATCCATTCGCCGGTTTGTGCGGATGGCCGCGATATAGGTCTCGAAAAACGACCTGCCGGTCGTCTGCCGGTACTGCCGCGCAAAATCTCGAATCAAGTCTCCGCAGCAATAGGACTCGAGAGAATCGGCCGCCGGCTGGTTATCGTTTTCGGCGGAAACCGAAGCGGGAACCAGCGCGTACTGCTGATGGATCTGCTGATGGGAGGCGTGCAGCCGGTAGCGGCTGGGAGAAAAGTCGAACCCGAAATTCCATCCCCAAAGTGTGCAGACAAATTTCAGTCGTGCCGCCGCATCACCGCGCCGAAGTGTGTCGCGGATCTCGCAGCGCAAGGCTTCCAGGATCTCGGGCGACAGCGGTCCGTGGTTCGAAGAGAGTTTCAGTCCGAGGTCTTGGGCCACACGCACGTACGTCCGCTGGTAATACAGGTGCCGCATGCCCGATACATCGGCCAGGCAAAGGTCTTCAATCCGGTAGCGGACGGCGTCATCGGCCATGTTGGCGGCATAGTGTCCCCAGGGAATGTAGCTGTTGCGCCGTAGATATTCGAATACATGGCTGCCGCTGCCGGCATCACGCCAGTCGGCCGTGATTTCGCTGACGCCCTGGGCGCCGGGTCGAAGCACCATGGCCGCTTTGTAATCATTGGGCATCTGGGCATTGTTGGCCAACGCTTCGAACACCAGGGTGTTTCTGATGACCGCTTGCGGCGGTGCGTCTCCGTCGGCCTCATAGACCAGCCCCACCGGCCGCCCGGTTGCCGGATCGTGAACGAAGTCGCAGCACTGCTCTGCCAGTCGTATCAGGTCCTCCGGATCGGTGGAGGTGGCGGCCAGGGCCAGCTGCAGAGGCTCAGGCAGCGTATTAAAAATCCGGTCGAGCCGGTTGAGAGGGAATGCGCCGGCTGATTCACCACCCGACCATTGCCGCAGCAGATTGGAAAAAGACCAGGGCTGCGGTTCCGGCAGCCTTATGGCGGCCGGGTCACGGGCTATTGCATCGGCCCAGCCCTTGAGGATGTATGTGGTGCCTCTGAAGGGAAACGGGTTGGGAATCTCAAAAATCAACTCGGCTCCCTTTTCGTCGACCTCACCTGCGGGGAAATTGGCATGGTTGTGAACCGGCCGGCCGTCTCTGAATTTTCCAAGCAAACCGATGTGATCGCTCTGCCGCAGATTGGGCACCCGAAAATGCGGCTCGTGGACGCCGTAAACGAATTGTCCGGAGGGCGCAACACAGGTCCTAACGCTCATGAATGAATTCTCCTCTCACCGACTGTCTCAGATCTACGGTTTTCCGAGATGCCGGCCAATTTTCCGACGGATATCGGAGAGTATTTTTAATGAAATTTTTCATAAAAACAAGGATATTTGCCGAGATTGCGGGAAACGGCTCTTGTAAACCGAAACAGATTACAAGCTTTTAAACTTGTAGTTGACCCATACAAGTGATATAAGTTGTAGTGTCTGGTGCCTCAGACTGTCTCGAATCATACGATCGGGGGTACTGTAATCCTGTGGAAATAATGACTGGAAAACGTTACGCGGTGATCACCGGCGATATCGTCGGCTCACGTAAGTTTCCAGAGAAAGCACGTCGGGATCTGCATGCGGTGATGATAGCGGGGGCGGAAGCACTGTGCACCGTGTTCGGCGACGCGGTTCCACTGGAAATGGATACGTTTCGCGGTGACGCCTGGCAGATGGTGGTCACAGACCCGGCCAGGGCCCTTCGGATCGGTTCCTTTTACCGGGCCTTTCTGAGGGCCGAAATACGCGACGTCAAAGCCGATTCACGCCTGGCTATCGCCGTGGGGACCATCGACTTTATTCCTGCCGCCAAAGTTTCCAGCGGCGACGGCGAAGCCTATCGCCTGTCCGGCAGCTTGCTCGAGCGCATGCCGCGGCAACAACGCCTCGCTTTTGCCTTCGCTGCAAAAGAGTCCGATGATCGGGTAGCCGCCTTGAAAACCGTCATTCAGTTGATGGACGTCCTGGCGGCCAACTGGTCTGAAAAACAAGCCCAAGCCATAATGGGTGCCCTTCAGGGATGGACCCAGGAAAAAATCGCTGCGACCTGCTGGCCGCAGCCGATTACACAGCAGGCCGTGGCCCAGCACCTCGACCGCGCCGGCTGGCATGCTTTCGAGAGGGGTCTGTTGTTTTTTGAGGAAACCCTCTCCAACCTGTTGACGCAGTGAGACCGTCAATCACACCGGTTCTATGGATACAACAACATTTGCTTGTTATTGAGCACTACAAGCCCAAAAAGTTGTAAAAAGCCGCGGAAGCCTTATGCACACACAAACTCTGTACCTTTTTGTCTTCCTTCTGGCGGGGCACATTGCCGGAGATTTCCTCCTGCAGACCAAAACGGTGGCAACGCGTAAAAACCGATGGACCCCCCTGCTTCAACATTCGGCTATCGTGGCCGGCCTGAGTTATCTACTGTGCGGGGCTTGGATGCATTGGGAAATTCCGCTCGCCATATTTCTGACCCACGCTCTCATCGACCGCGCCAAGGTAATGAGCGGCGGAAAAACCACACAGGCCTTCGTCATCGACCAACTGGCCCATGTGAGCGTTACGCTCTTGACGGCCGTTCTGGTGGTTCGTTACGCTGGAGAGCTGTCGCTTTACTGGGTTCACCTGTTCGGCCCTCCATTTGTCAAAACCGTTGTATTTGTTGCCGGCGCCGTCGCCACCGTTCGAGCGGGCGGCTTACTGATCGGCCTGGCCGTGCAACCGCTGCTGGCGCAGTTCACGGATGCACAGCCGCCCTCAAACATGGGTTCATCCGAAGGCCTGGCTGCAGCGCCAGGCGGCGGACTTATAGGTGGCGGCCAGTTGATCGGCCAGCTCGAACGCGCACTGGTGTTTCTGTTGATCATGATGGGCCAGCCGGCCGCGGTGGGATTCCTGATTACGGCAAAGTCGATATTCAGGTTCGGCGACATCCGTGAACATCGCCAGATGATGTTGGCGGAATACATTATCATCGGCACCCTGATGAGTTTCGCTTATGGTATCTTTTTATCTTACCTGACCAAAATCCTGATTGAAATGATATAGATACAAATGGCTTAGGGTCACGGTAAGAAATAATTCCACAAGATTTCGCCGGATTTTGGCTCGTCTACAAGGCGCATTGAGCGGCGCATATCGAGATACGTGTCGGGGGATGTAACGCGGTAGACGGGACAAAAGGCAAGCAAGATGTGGAATTATTTTTTGCTGGGGCCCTCAAGGCTGCGGCCTCGGTTTTCGGAATTCGGCTCATTCGCTCTCCTCGATTTCCGGCGCCGGCTCTTCGTAGAGCTCAAGGTATGCGTCTCTTCTTTCCAGGTCCTGACGGAGCCGCAGCATCAAGGTGGCTCTTCGATCCGATCCGCTCCTGCGGTGTCTCTGCCACCGGCGTTCCGGGAAACGATAAGCCGATGAGCGTTTACGTCTGTCTGCCAATCGGCGCCGGCCGCCGTTGTCTGTCATGTCTCTTAGTCGTATCACCATTTTTCGTGCCCCGCGCCTATGCCGTAAAAGGAGAACATTCGATTAAAACCTGTTAATTGATTTATACCACAAATCAACTAATTAGGCCAGATATGCGTTGCGTGGAATCGTATTGCCGTTTTCTATTCCGTCGGCTTCCCGGCTCGGGAGCAAAGGGTAACAACCACCCTTGCGAGTCTTGACATTCCGACATTCGGATACCAAATTGATTCTCTGGATGGACACTCAAAATGCCACGTCAAAAATTACACCTGCTGGAAGACATCTGCAGGGTGATCACCGGCTCCCGGGATACTCGCAAAACACTCGACACCATCGTCGAACTGGTGGCCGATCGGTTCTCTATAGACGTCTGTTCGGTCTATATTTTCGATGCGGAGCGCAA
>JBDNAO010000130.1:0-8842 GCA_039768375.1 Desulfobacterales bacterium
GACGACGAGCGGTATCGGACGTACTTGGAGATGTTTGTGTACGGCGTTCCGGATCACCATACGCTGATCGAGAGGGTCGGCCATCGGCGGCTCGAGGCCATCAAGGCCGACCCGCAGACCGGCTATGCGGTCAATCTTGATCGCCGTTAGCGGAATTTAAGGGCTGCAGTAACGGGAGTTCTTCGAGCTATGGCAGAGTATACCCTGCGTGAAATGATGACGATAGCCGCGGCGCGACAGATTCGTGACAACGACATCGTTTTCTGCGGCACCGGGATTTCGATGCTGGCCGCCATGGCGGCCAAACACATCAGCGCCCCCGGCAGCGTGATTTTTTTCGAGACCGGCGCCATCGATTCGCTGCTGGCTGAGGTTCCCATGGCGGTGGCCGACCCACGCGTCATGCACTGGACTTCGGTCAACGGCAGCCTGGCGGATGCCTTTGCCTTTATGCAGAATCGGTCCACCGGCCGGCAGGTCGTCGGCATCATGGGGGCTGCTCAGATCGACCGCTACGGCAATTTGAACTCAACGGTCATCGGCGACTATTTTCGCCCCCGGGTTCGACTTTCCGGCAGCGGTGGTGCCTGTGACGTGGCCTCCTTTGTCGGCCGCACCATCATTTTCATGCAGCACGAAAAGCGCAAGTTCGTCAATCGCCTGGATTACCTGACTAGTCCGGGCTGGCTCCAGGGGGCCGGTCGGCGGGAACAGGCCGGTCTTGCCGCGGGTGGTCCGTCGGTGGTGATCACCAACATGGCGGTAATGGCCTTCGACGACACCACGCGGGAGATGTATATTATGGCGGTTTTTCCCGGCATTTCGCCGGCGCAGGTGCTCGATCACATGGAATTTAAGGTGGATATTAAACGGGCACAGACTTTTGCGCCTCCCTCAGCCGCAGAGCTGGCCATCCTGAGGGAAAAATGCGACCCGCAGCGGCTGATACTCGGATAAATACGGCGCGAGCAAGCTCGTGCCGTATTTATTATTTTTGTTTGAAACGCTCATGGCCCTGGTCTTCCACAGTGTATAAAAATGATGCGCCGGAGTGCGGATGAGCGATTGCGAAAAGCGGCTGACTGTCTGAGCCGTTTACGGGGTCTTAGACCGGACCCAACGCCAAAACTTCAGAGAAGGCACAACTTTCACGGATATATAACCCAAGTCCTTTTTTGAAGATGGGCATAGTCCGGGCTTAGAGCCCGTTGGCGGCGAGTTTCAGCCGTCTTCGCAATCGTTCATCCGGGCTCCGGTGCCCACCTTATTTTCGTGCTGACTCACTGAAGACATTTTTACGGAACTTCTGCAGCGCGATCGCCGTCATGAACGCCATGAAGCCCAGCAGGTCCCCCCATGCCTGCGGCCAGAAAAGTCCGGCCGCACCTAAAGTGAACAGTCCGGTTTCCAGCCAGGTGGCCCGGCGGATAAAATAACGCTCCAGGGCCGAGGCGAACGCCACCAGACCCAGGGTGGTGGTGACCATGGCGAAGGCCACCTCCCAGTGCAGCAGTTCATAATTCTCGCCCATACCGAGCAGCGGTCGGTAGGCCATGATGAGGGGGATGATGTAGAGTCCCTTGGCGAGCTTCCAGGATGTAAAAGCGGTCCGCATCGGATTGGCCCCCGCGATCCCGGCGCCGGCGAAACTGGCCAGGCTCACCGGTGGCGTTACATTGGCATCCTGTGAGTACCAGAAGACAATCATGTGGGTAACCAGCAGCGGGACACCCATGTCGAGCAGGGCCGGGCCGGCCAGGGTCGCCAACACGATGTAGCTGGCGGTTACCGGCAGTCCCATTCCGAGCACCAGTGAAGCCGCCCCGATCAACAGGATCGCCAGGGCTTCGATACCGAAGCTCAGGTCGAGCACCAGGCTGGAAAATTTCAGACCCATGCCCGTAAGGGTAACCATGCCGACGATAATACCGGCCGCCCCACACGCTACCGACACCATGACCGCATTACGCGCGCCCTTCTCCAGTGCCCCGAGCGTTTGCTTGACTTCCCGAAGGCCGAATTGCGCCAGGCTCAGGCGATTGGGGTCATCGGGAGGATACCGACGGCTGCTGGTCGCCCAACGGATGCTGTTGGCCGCCAGACTTGCGGCCACAGTGCTCAGCACCGCCACGAAACCGGCCATCATGGGTGAGTAGTTGGCCATCAGCACGTAGATCAGGATCACGACCGGGATGATGAAATGCAACCCTTCCCTGATCACTTTCATGGCCCGCGGGAGATTTTCTTTGGGTTGGCCCTCGAGACCGTATTTTTTGGCCTCGTAGTGAACGAAGAGGAGCACGGTGACGTAGTACATGATGGCCGGCACCAGGGCCACCTTTACAATGGTCAGGTAACTGGTCTCGGTAAACTCGGCCATCAGAAAGGCACCGGCCCCCATGATGGGCGGCATCAACTGGCCGCCGGTGGAGGCGGCCGCTTCGATGGCCCCGGCCACATGCGGCCGGTAGCCGACTTTTTTCATCATGGGGATGGTGAAGGAGCCGGTGGCGGCCACATTGCCCACGGCCGAGCCTGATACCGACCCCATGAAACCCGAGGCCACCACGGCGGTCTTGGCCGGTCCACCCGAAAAACGGCCGGTGACGGAATAGGCCAATTCGATGAAAAAATTTCCACCCCCGGTAGACTCCAGAAACGCCCCGAACAGCACGAAGACGAAGACGAATGTGGCGGCCACCCCGATGGGAAGACCGAAGATGCCTTCGGTCGTGAGCCACAGCGTGGTGGCGATCCGCTCGATGCTGTACCCCTTGTGGATGATCAACTCGGGCATGTACGGCCCGAAGTGGGCGTAGAGGATGGCCGCCAGGCAGATACCGGTCATTACGAGGCCGATCACCCTTCGGCAGGCTTCCAGCACCAGTAAGGTACCGATGATACTGATCGCCAGGTCGCTCTTAAGCCAGTCGCCTTGACGCTCGAAGATATCGGTGAGATTGTAGCAGATGTAAAACGTGCAGGTAACCGAGGCCAGGACAAGGAACCAGTCCATCAGGACCCAGACCGTCAGCTTGTCCTTGCGGGCGCCTTTGAACGGTGCCTTGAGCAGAAAAGTCAGGCTCAGGATGGCGCCCAGGTGGATCGACCGCTGGACCAGGGCGGTCAGGGCGGTAATGCCGGCCGTGTAGAGCTGGAAAAGACTCAAACTGACGGCCAGAACCGTTACCAGGCCGGCTGTCCATCGCACCAGATTCCGATGGCGGTCGGGCGGGGTGGTGGTGGCCGAAACAAATTGGTCTTGATGGCCGTGGTTTCCGGGTAGATTAGTTTCCGACATCGAAAACTCCTGGTCTTGCGTCACCTGGGAGTTGCGGGATGCGGCCAAAATCTGCGCCAGAGTCGGTAGAATCGACTCACCGGGCGTGCCGAGAACCGAACGGCGCGGTGGGGTGCCACGGCGGAGAGGTTCGTGCGGGTATGCCGCCAGATGACGGTGTGGTCCACCCCGGGGCTGCCGATGCGCAGGACGAAATTTCCGGTCGGCAGGTGCATGTTTTCGATGGCTTCATAGGGCCCGCGCTGCACCATCCGCCCGACTCCCGGCATGCGGCCCATGCCGGCCCCGAATTTCAGATAGCGTTCTTCCTCGATGTAGATTCGGCCTGCACGATCCAGGCTGTGCTCCTCCCAGATGGGAGCGTTTTCCACCGAGTGATAATACTGCAGGGTAAACCGCTCGCCAACCTCCAGCGGCAGCACCAACAGCGGCAGTCCCCCCTCAACCGGGACCACCCGCAGTTCCAGGCCGCCGCATGTCAAACCGGCGGCAAGCAGGATCAATAAGACCAGGCCGGAAACCGCGAAAAGTATCCACCGCGCCGGCCTGGCCATTGTTCCGCCTTCAGGGCATCAGCTTGGCCGGTACCGCAATCCCTTTTTCCTTAAGGTACTTGACAGTGCCCGGATGGAGGGGGATCGGCGAATACTTGACGGCATTTTCAGGTGTGGTGTAGGCCGCCGAGGGGTGGATCTTGCGCAGGTAGTCGTTGTGTTCGTAAAGTGCTGCGACCAACTTGTAGACCATATCTTCCGTCAGGGATTTCTGACAGATCATCACGTTCCAAACACCGATGGTGGGAACCGGCTTGTCGACCCCCCGGTAAACACCGCCGGCCAGGTCAACCGATGCATAGGTGTCGTTGGAGGTGAGGACTTTCTGGGTTTGCTCCGGCGTGATCGGGATGACGACAATGTCATGGGTGGTGGCCAGATCCAGGATGGAACTGGTACCGGGACCTACCGACCAGAAACCGACGTCGATGGTGCCGTCCCGCAGCGCATTGGCGGTTTCCGTAAAGGACAGCCGGCTGTCCTTGAAGGAATCGAGCGGGATGCCCACCGCTTTCATTACCGCTTCGGCCATAAAGTTGGTGCCGCTGCCCGGGCTGCCGCTGCTGATGCGCTTGCCCTTGATCTGCTCGATATTGGTGATGCCGCTGTTTTTCAAGGTGACCACCTGCAGCAGGTTGGGGTACATGATGGCCATGGAAAGGATATCGTGCTTTTTGCCCTTGAATTTGCCTTCTCCTTGGAAGCCGGCCACGGCGACATCGCCCATGACTTCGCCGAAAACAGTCTCGCCCTTGTCGGCCAGTTTGACGTTTTCCACACTGGCACCGGTCACTTCGGCCACGGCCTGGATGCCCGGCACATACTTGGACCATATCTCGGCCACTCCGCCGCCGTAAGGATAGTAGATGCCGCCGGTCCCACCGGTGCCGATACCGATGAAAGTCGTTTTTGCCGCGACCGGCCCGGACAGGGCCAAGATTATGCAAAGGATCAGGAATAGACAGATTCGTTTCATGTGCTCATCCTCCATTTAAACGTTCGGCTGCTATTGTGAAGCGGTCTTGATGATCAGGGTCATTGTTTTGGGGCTTTGGGGCATATCCACCACCGGATAGTCGAAAGACATGGATTGACCCGGCTCGACGAGGCCTTTCTTAGTGGTGCGCGGAATGAGACCGCCCACGGCTTTGCCGTTGTCCATGAAAATATTGACCCGGTAGCGCTGGGGTTTGTCGCTGACGTTTTTGACAGCCACCTTGAGGTGCAAGGTGGCTTTGCCCTCGTATTTCTTGAAATAACAGGACAGGTTTTCCAGGGCGGCCTCCGGTACAATGTCCTTTTCCAGTTTGCTCTCCGGTACGCACGGAAAACTGTCGGGGGCCGTTCCGGGCGTATATCCTTTTCCCGCACAACCGGTAAAGAAAAGACAGGCGGCCGCAATGACGGCAACCAATAAGGCCGCCACACCAGGTGATTTTTTCATCTTCCCTCCTTCCTCCTTTGGGATTGACCCTAAACGGCTGTTTATAATTGTGAAAAACCATACCAGTAAGGCGTTGTCAATGGGAAACTCCAGGGGTGGCTTTTCGTTTTTCCTCCGGTATTTTCATATCTTAGTTCTTATAGACCTTCTCAACCAGCTGCAAGGCGGAGGCCAGAACCTTGTCCCGGAAACGGGTGGTCAGAGCGGCCCGCAACATGTCCATTGAAATGATCCGATCCGTTTTTGCCAGCGCGGCCAAGGCAGCCAGAGCCCAGTCCTGGGGCTTGACCCCCAGGGATCTGAGATCGATGCCGCTGATCTCGGCCCTTGTCGGCGGCAGCGTCACTTCCGGCACTTGAAGCACGCGTGTTTTTGATCTCAGACCGGCGAACAGCGGCCTGCGCCGGTCAACGCCTTCCTGGCTCAGGGCGAGGATGACATCCGGTCGCTCGATACCGGCATATTCGATCGGTTCTTCGGACAAAATCAACTCGCTGATGGAAGGTCCGCGCAGGACGGTGATGTTGTATTCGTTTTTCTGAGATGCGTGCAGACCCGCGGTCAATCCGGCCAGGCACAGGATTTCACCGGCCGTCAGAATGCGCTGCCCGGCATTTCCCAGGAGAAGGACGGAATGCCGGCCGGGTTGGGGCGGGTCGAATTGTTTTTCGACGACCACCGGCGGGGCGGCCGCTTTCAATGCCGCAGCGGTTTCCCGGTAATGGGCGCCGTATTCTTCGCGCCGATTTTCCGGGATTTCGCCTGCCGCTGCCGGCAGCTGGGCGATGGCCTCTTCGATGGCCCGCGGTGACAGCGTGTTGGAGCGGGTGTAGCGGCCGGTACAGATGCCCCAGATATCCAGGACGGCAAAGCCTTCGTAGCCGATCGCCCGGGCGATCTCCTGCGGCAGGTCTTTCTGGTAACTGCTGCAGCTCCGCGCGTAGGCCGCACCGGCCGAAACGGTGAGGCGGCTAATGTCCAGCGGTTTTTCCAGGCGGTTCAGGAAGCCGGAGCCCAGGCGGGCGTCGGGCGGAGTGGTGGCGGAGAACTGGCCACCGGTCATGCCGAAGTTGAAGTTGTTGAGAACGAGCAGGGTCAGATTCAGGTTCCGGCGGCAGGCGGCCAGCAGGTGCGCTCCGCCGATACCCTGCCCGCCGTCGCCCATGGTGACCACCACGTTCAATTCGGGTCGCGACAACTTGATACCGGCCGCATAGGTCAGCGCCCGACCGTGGAGGCCATGCAGGGCGTGGGTGTCGAAAAACGTGTCGAACAGCCCGGAGCATCCGATATCACTCACGATGGCGATTCGATCGCCGGGCAGTTCGAGGAGTTGAAAGGCCTTGTCCAGTGCCTGGGTCACGCGTTCGTGGGAACAGCCCGGGCAAAATACGGGGGGACGATTTTTATTCAGCAGACTATCCACGGGCGATCACCTCCTCGATCTGCGGGGGCGTGATCAGACGTCCGTCCATTTGACCGAAAAAATCGATCGGTTTGTCCGGCAGCACGCGGCGGATCTCATTGACGTACTGGCCGAGGTTCATCTCGATGACCACCACTCTTTCGGCCTGGCGGGCCGATCGGCGAATGAGGGCTTCCGGTACCGGCCAGAGGGTCTTGAGCACCAGCAGGGATACCGGGTTGCCCTGCTGTTTTGCGAGCCGGCAGGCGGCCGCAGCCGCCCGGGCCGTCACACCGTAAGTGATGAGCAGGGTCCGGGCGTTTTCAGCGATGAGTTCGTGGTAGCTGTAGTGCTCGACGCTGCCCTGCAGTTTGTCCTGCAACCGCCTTTGAATGGATCTGATTTCTTCGGCGTCGGTGGTGATGTATCCGTCCGCACCGTGGGTTGAAGAGGTCTGACGGACCGGGACGCTGTCGCCAATGGGCAAAAAATACGGCACGGTTTGACCGTTTGAGATCTGAAACGGCTGGAAGTGGACCCTGTCCAGCGGCGCGGCGCGGTCGACAAGCGCCGGCTTTTCGAGGGCTTCCAGGTCGACGCTTTCACGCGTCATGCCGATTTCCTTGTTGGAAGCGATAAACACCGGGCAGCGGTAGGTTTCAGCCAGGTTGAAGGCGCGCACGGTCAGGGTAAAGCAATCCCTCACATCCACCGGCGCCAGAACAATCACCGGCAGTCCGCCACTGTTGCCCCAGCGCAGGAAGTTGATGTCACCGTCGGCCCCGCGTGTGGCCGAACCGGTTGAGGGCCCCAACCGCTGGACATCGATGATGACGATCGGGATTTCGCTGCCGACGGCAAAAGAGATGTGCTCGCTGTAGAGGCTGATGCCGGGACCGGAGGTGGCCGTCATGACTTTCAGACCGCTCATGGCGGCTCCGAGACAAAAGCCGATCGAGGCAATCTCGTCCTCGCACTGAAGGCAGATGCCGCCGTTTGGCGGCAGCAGTTTGAGCATGGTGTTGAAAATCGTGGTGGCCGGGGTAATGGGATATCCGGCAAAAAAGCGGCAGCCGGCCGTCACCGCACCATAGGCAATGGCTTCGTTGCCTTCGATAAAAGAGAGTCCCATAGGTGGTGTACCTTACCCAATAGAAAGCTAATCTATAGAGATATGATCCCGGGGATTGAGGTATTCAGAAATGTCAAATTCCAAGCACCAAATTCCAAGAAAAGCCCAAATTTCAGGATCCAATGACCCAAACAGGCTTGTCAGTCTTTTTTAAATTGACAGAATGCATTATTCGATGTTGGACGTTCAATGTTCGACGTTCATTTTTAATTAACCCGTCATATGAAACTAGCCAAGGCCAAAGTTTCTTTTTTGATTAAACTGGCCGCTTTTCAGGCCAGCGGCTGTCCTGAACACTGATTTGGTTACGGCCCAAAGCCGGTATCGGGGCCGGATTAAATTGATCAAATTATTGATTACGCAATCTCAATACCCGGGTGTCAAGGGTTAGATCAAAATGGAAAGCGTGTCAATCGCCATCTTGATATTAGGTTGGCCGGTCTTTAACCTTGATGACGACCAGGGTGATGTCGTCTTCTGGTTCCGGGCTTTTACGGAATTGGTCGAGATCGTCGATGACCCGGTCGGCAATAACGGCGGCACTGGCGGCCGCATGGGTGCGAATGAGGTCGTGGACCCGCTGTTTACCGAACATGTCTCCCCGGGGACTGCGTGTTTCCCAGATGCCGTCCGTGCCGATAAAAATAATCTGCCCAACGGCCAGGCTGGACTTTTGGTGTTCTTCGTAGCGCCAGCTCCGGTCGACGCCCAACGCTATCCCGTCGCCGCGCAGCTCTTGGAAATGCCCGGTTGCCGGGTCGAACTTGATAGCGGGATCATGCCCGGCCCGCACCCAACCCAATCGGTCGGCTGCCGGATCGATAGTCAGGTAAAACAGCGTCATAAACCGGCCGGTCTCGTAGAGATCGGCGGTCAGGTGCCGGTTGACATCGGTAACGACCTGCGCCAGGGAACCCGGCTGAAACGTCCGGGCGCGCAGGAAGGCGCGTGCGGTTGTCATGAGAAGGGCCGCCTCGATGCCGTGGCCGGTGACATCCCCCACCAC
>JBDNAO010000545.1:0-5146 GCA_039768375.1 Desulfobacterales bacterium
CAGGACCTGCAGGACTTCTTCCAGAGGGTCGTCCAGCCGGAGGCCGTGCGACCGATCTATGTGCTGGCGCATTCGATGGGTGGGCATGTGACCCTCCTTTATCTGCATCGGCAGCCGGCAGGCATCGACAAGGCGATCCTGGTAGCCCCCATGCTCGACATCAATACGAAACCGTTTCCACCATGGCTGGTGAGAGGGTTGACCTGGCTGGTCCGACATATCGGCTCTGAAGAGGCCCTCGTGCCGGGCAGCGATAAGCGCACCAATATCGATCGGCCGTTTGAGGGAAATGCACTCACCTCGGATCCGAGGCGCTTTGCCGTGGAAAAAAACGCCGTGGTCCAAAATCCGGACCTGGCCCTCGGCGGCGTGACATTCGCATGGCTGACGGCAACGCTCGCATCGATCGCGCACATCCGACGACCGGGTTTTCTCGAGGGAATTCGAACCCCGGTGCTGATGGTTGCGGCCGAGGCCGACCGGGTTGTGTCGGCTGCGGCCCAAAAGTCGGCCTGCCGGAGATTGCCGAACTGCCGCCTCCTGATCATTGCAGACGCGCGTCACGAAATCCTGATGGAGACCGATGCCATTCGGTCGCGATTCTGGGAGGCGTTTGACGCCTTCATCGCGAGTCAGACGGTGCATCCATGAGGCCAGCGCCTAGTCTAGTCACCCATAAATTGTCTTATCCATTGTCGCCCGCTGCTCGATATTTCAAGCCTGGGAACATAACAATGTAGATCGGCAGCGTTGGTTTAGGTTTCAGATTTCAGGGATTGCTCGCCCGCTTAAGATAGTGTCAAATACCAAAATACAAGCACCAGATTCCAATGAAATTCCAAATGTCAATATCCAATGCCCCAAACAAGTTTGTCATTTTGAATTTTGGTCATTGGGATTTGTTTGTTGTTTGCTATTTGCGATTTGGAATTTTTCACCGAAACTTAACCGTTTCCTCTTCGATCAAACTGGAGGCGGCGGCCAGAGGCAGTGCTGAACCTGGAACCGATCAGCTTCGACATCAACTCCTTTACGGCGGCAAGGTATTGCGACAGACCGCGCGCGAAGATGTCGTTGTGGTTGGCACCGGCAATGGTGAGCAGCGACTTCTCGGCGGCCGGACAGGCCTCGTAGAGGGCCTTACCCTCGGTATAGGGAATGATGTGGTCGAACTCGGCATGAATGATCAGGGTCGGTTTTTCGACCTGCTTGATTTTGTCGATGTTGCGAAAGCCTTCCTCTTCCCGGAATCCGATCGCCGCCGGTGAAACCCCCAGCAGCTGCAGGAGAGGAGCGGCGTATGCAAAACCGCTTTCGATGATCAGACCGTCGATATTTGCCGCTCGACCACCGGCCAGTTCGAGGGCCGAGGCGCTGCCGAGCGATCGGCCCATGACGACCAGCGGACCGGTGTGGCTGCTTTTCTGCAGCCATTCGACGGTCCAATCGAATATTTTGTGGCAGTCCGACATCATGGCCGCCACCGACGGCCGTCCGCCGGAGCGGCCGTAGCCTCTGTAATCGACCGCCATAAAGTTAATGCCCATCTGGTTGTAGAGCGGTCCCAGGTCGTTGTAGTCGTCGACGATCTCGCCGTTGCCGTGGAAAAACAGAATGTTGGGCCCGGCCGGATCTCCGGCGTGAAAGCAGGCACCGACGGCGATCTTGTCATCGACCGGAACCATCAGCTCACGGGAAGGCGGACTGAGTTTAGCGCCGCCGTAAGAAGGCCGCGGGTGAAACAGGGCCGCCAGGATTTCCGGCCGATCCAGGATGCTGTAGTCGATTGACTTGGGGGAGGTCATAACCGGTTGCCTTATTGCGTGCGAGGTTGTGAGGGTTCCGTGGTCGCTGCGGCTTTAAAACGCTGGCAGTATATTTTTTGACATAACCACAGCCTGAAGCAACAGGGTCTAAGCCCATGTAGCCATACTAATGAGGTTATTGATATTTAGACATAAACTCACCGCCCGCTCGTATTTACTCGCTCGAGACGCGAAGGACGCAGAGAGATTCTTTTTTTGCTTTTCGCTGAGACGCCGAAAAGCAAAAGGCAACTTGCCCTTCAGGCGGTAATGGTGGGCATTAATGATCTTTCAATTTAACATCCGGTATAATGCCGGGAGTCGATGTAGGGCTCCAATCGGCGTTTCAGATAGCGTTTGACGAAATGTCGGGTTTCGGGAAAAAGGAGCAAAAGTCCCATGGCGTCGGTCAGAAATCCGGGCGTCAGCAGGACCAGACCGGCGGCGAAAATCAGTACCGCGTCCAGCAGCTCTTCGGCCGGCATCCGCCCTTGCTCGAGGCTGTTGCGCACGCGCAGCATGGTTTGCATACCCTGCAGGCGCGCCAGATAGGCACCGGCAAAACCGGTAGCAATGACCAGCAGCACGGTCTTCAATGCCCCGATGTGGCCGCCGACCTTGATCAGCAGATAAATTTCAATGACGGGCACAAGGGTGAAAGCGAGAAAAAGTTTGAACAGCATGGTTGTTATCTCGTCGGGTTAAAAATACCCCTAGTCAAATGTCAACGAATCATCACCCGCCAAGTCCTTCTGGTTGAGAAAATCGCAGTATTCTTCCGCTCGCCGCTGCGCCTTTGATTTCTGTCCCGTCTGCGTTTGTGGGTCCTTGTGAAAGGAGGCAACCGCAATCTCATCGGCACCCTCTTTTTCCAATACCTGAAAGCCACCCTCAAAATGCTTGACGAAATACTTCATGATTGCGACCTCAACGCCGGTTCTTTGTTAGGGGTTCAGGGTTTAGGGTTCAAAGGTTCCGGGTCCAAGGATGGGCTCTAATCCTTCAACCCTGAACGGGGAACGGTGAACCCTTGAACCAAAGCAGATGCAACCCCTTATCAATCGAGCCGACCCAGAAGGTCGGCGATGCGGTTGCCGGCTTTCATCTCATTCAGCCACTCGGCGGGAATGGCGTCACGTCCCAGGTGTGCACCCAGGATCATTCCGACTGCCATCCCCCGGGCGGCAGAGTCGCCGCCGGCCATTACGTTTTCAACCAGCGCCGTTTTGAGGTCGGTTTCATAAGTGGTCACCAGGTGGACGACACCGGGCAGAGCGGCGGCTGTTTCGCACATCTGACCGAATCCTTTGATGGTGTCTCGCGTCGGCCGGCCCGCACTCTGGAGACCGTCTGCGACCATTTTCCTCAAAGCCACCCTGTCGGCCGATGCCGCTTGGAGAGCCGTTGTCGGCGACTCGCCCTTCAGGACATGCCAGAGCACATCGGACAGAAGGTCGGCGCTTTCGACCACGGCGGGATCGTTGTGCGTCATGGCGGTCTGGGCCCTGGCGGCCGAGCGCAGGTCATCCCGCGTGTCCCGGTAAACGTAAGCCAGCGGTGCAATTCGTACCGCCCCTCCCAGGTCTGTCGATGAGGAACCGGCGGCGGCCGGTTCTTGGTTTTCGGCAAAATTTTTCAATGTTTCCCTTGTCGCGTGATCACGGTAGCCGGTGTAATCCTGGAACAGGTTTTGCCAGCTGCGGGCAAAGTGGTTAAGATCGAACCCCCGGCAGTCTGCGATCGAAGACAACAGCACCAACGTCTGATCGCCGTAGTGGGTGAACTCACCGGCTTCCTTGGTGTCATGAAATGAGTCCGGGGCCGGTTTACGCAAACGGTCCACTCGTCCGAATTCATTGTCGATCACCGCTGTGTCGTAAATCCAGTGGGCCCCCAGTGCCAGCGCGTCAGCCGCAAAGGAAGCCAGTACCATGGCTTCGGCCTTTTTCTTCATGATTTCCTCCTCCCCAGCTGAGCGTTTCAAACTTTTTAAGAAGTGGATATCATTTTTATATTTAGTGAATTCTAACCGTGTTGATTTTAAAAATTTGAAAACCTTGGGAATTGCTGATCATCCCGCATCTCACAACAGCGGTGGCAGTTGGGTTTTGTCTTTGAAATCGCCGGCATCGGTACCGAGGAAGTCGACGGCAACCACGCTTTCGCAGAGTTTTTTAATCTTTTCCAACACCTTCAGGTGTTCGGGATGCTTTTGGTAGCGCCTCAGTGCCTCCTCATTGGAAAACAACGCAACAATGGCGAAATCATACGATCGCTCGGTATGCAGGACGTCCCGGCCGAATTCGTACATCTGGATTTCGACGACTGAGTTGGGCAATTCATCCAGACTTTTTTCAAGGTCGTCGATTTCAACTTCGGTTACGCCTGACTTGAACTTCATCGAAACCACATGGTTCAGCATCGCACCGCTCCTTTCACTGCGGAAGGTCTACAGGGTATTCTTGACCGCCGTAACCGTGCACCGAACAATGGGCCCTGAGTTTGACAACCTGAACGGCGGTGGGAATTTTCACCGCCGAAAGGCTCCGGGTGAACGGCTGTTCGTCCACATGCGGGTGATAAAGGATCCTGGTTGCCAGGACATTTTGGTTCAAATCGAGGACTTCCCATTTGTCGGCATAGTGCTCCCAACCGGAGTCATCATGGCGGACCGTGACAGAAAAGTCATAGATATGTGGGGCGGTCTTGACGACCGTGACATCGATGACATCGGCTTCTCCCGCCAAAAGCGGGCCGGCGATCAACATCATCGCGACTGTCAGCAGTGGGGTGAATCTCACGCGGTTGGACCTTTTTTTTGATGGCCTGGTCGAAAGTAAAAAAAACTGTCGTGCGGCAGTCGCCGCAGCCGTTATGGAGTGTGGCACTCCTTTGCGCAATTTGTCAAACCATAACAATTTCTCCACGAATAGCAAGGGCTGCGGCTCCGGACCAGAGAATCCCGGTGACTATACCGAGAACCGCTGAGATCCCGAACCAAGGTGAGACGCACAGGCGGTTTTTCGCTGAAAGGCCCTCGATCGGCATCGGGCCGCCTGAGATCCCGTAAAATCGTTTGATTTTTGAAGCTCTTTATAATAACAAGTGCCTCGAACCCGGCGATCGGAAAGCACCGCCCCGCGTGTTTTTCCGCTTAGAGGGGGTTCGGGGTTCAAGGTTCAGCCCAGCCGCTGGCCTGAAAAACGGCCAGTTTGATCGAGAAAGAAACTGTGCCATTTTGGCGTAGCTTCATATAAAGGTTCAAAAAAAATAGAGGGTAAGAGGGAGGCCGTAGCCACCCTCTCCCCGTTGTCGCAATAGGGTTGATTCCCTATATTTAC
>JBDNAO010000546.1:0-4244 GCA_039768375.1 Desulfobacterales bacterium
GCCCAGCGGAAAAAAGGCCATTTACGGATGGACACTAGTTAACGGACCCGCTTCAGCACCCCGACAATCTCATCGCCGAATTCGTTTTTCTGCCACTCTTTGAGCTCTTTAACAGCGTTCAGGGATTGCTGTTTGACCGGCTTTTCGGTGGCCAGAGCAGCCAGCATGCTCTTATTGAGAAGCACGGCCGGTTCGACACCGAGTGTTCTGGCCTTTTTATCGCGCCAGTTTTTCAGCGCTTTGATGCGATCGGGAACAGCTGGATGCATCGCACGATTTTTTTTACGCGGGTAGACCGGGAGATCGTCTGAGGGAATTTTCCGGGTGCGTTGAATCGCTTCGGCCAGCTCATCGCCGTACATCTTGAACTGTTTGCTGCTGAGAACGCCGCTCTCGTCCAACCGTTTTGTGTTGGTGGGCTTTTCAACTGCCAGCTGCAGGAGGGATTTGTTGCTGAAGACTTTGAACAGGGGCCGATCTTTATTTTCGGCTACCCGGCGGCGAAGCTGAAGCAGCGCCTCCAGAACGGCAAGGCTGCGAGGGTTGAGGCGGCCGGCTCCCTTGAACCCCAGGAAGAGCGGTTCGTGATTGTTCTGAGGGGATCTGACCCGGCTCAGCAGGTCGCATTCTTCCTGCACCCACGCCAGACGGCCCTTGTCTTTCAGCTCACCTACCAGCATTTTCGTCAGCGGCAGCAGGTAGCGGACATCGTCGGCGGCATAAGCGATCATCTCATCCGGCAACGGCCGTTTGGACCAGTCTTTGCGCTGGTATTTCTTGTTGAGGGTCACGCCGAAGCGCGCCTGCAGAACCGCCTCCAGACTGGTTTCCTTCAACCCCAGAAACTTGCAGGCGATCTGGGTGTCGAACAGGTGAGCAATCTCGATACCAAAATCCCGGAACAGGGAACGCACATCATAGTCGGCGCCGTGGAAGATCTTTTCGATGGCCGGATTGGCGAACACCGGTCGAAGCGATTCGAGATCCTGGAGGCGCAGCGGGTCGATGACCGCGCTCGACTGCAAGGTGGCCATCTGGATCAGGCAGACCTTTTCCTGAAAATGATACATCGAGTCGGCCTCCAGATCGACCGCGACGGCGGGTGCGTGCTGGAATTTTCGCGCCAGTTTGGCGAGCGCGGCTGGTGTTTCGATCACGACGATGTCGGTTGTCATTTCGTATCCGGTCGGGGGCCATATTTCCCTTGACCCCAGGAGGTATTTCTCTTAGCTTAATAGGCTTGTGTTAATGAGCGCTCAATTGGCTGAGCGCCCGATTCTTAAACAAATCCCTCCTCTCCATTAAAAAAGGGAGAAAATCTTCTCCCTTTGTCAAAGGGAGGTCGGGAGGGATTTTAAAATGTGGTCGAAATCACGAATCAAGGCACTTAAGAATGGTACACATAACATTTCCGGATGGGAACATAAAGGCTTTTGAAAGTCCGCCGACGGGCCACGACATCGCCCGCAGCATTTCCGAGGGCTTTGCCCGCAACTGTGTGGCACTGCAGAAAAACGGCGACCTCCTCGATTTAAATGCTCGGGTCGAAGAGGATGCCGCGGTCAGGCTGGTCACCACCAGAGATCCTGAAGCCCTTCACATCCTGCGTCACAGCGCGGCGCATGTCATGGCCCAGGCGATTTTGCATCTCTACAAGGATGCGCACCTGACGATCGGGCCGGCCGTGGAGGACGGCTTTTACTATGACATCGACATGGAACCGATCTCCGAAGAAGAATTTCCTAAAATCGAGGCCGAAATAAAAAAGGCCGTCAAGGCCAAAGAACCGTTTAAAAGGGCGGCGGTTTCAAAGGCCGAAGCCCTGGAATTCTATAAAAACGAGCCTTACAAGTTGGAGATGATCCGCGATTTGCCTGACGGAACGATTTCTTTTTACCGGCACGGAGATTTTACCGACCTTTGCCGTGGACCTCACGTTCCCCACACCGGTTTCATAAAAGCTGTCAAACTGATGAAAGTTTCCGGCGCCTACTGGCGCGGGGATCAATCCAACGCCCAGCTGCAACGGATATACGGGACCGCCTTTTTCGACAAAAAGGACCTGGTTGCCTACCTCCAGTTTCTGGAAGAAGCGCGCAAACGCAACCACCGCAAGATCGGAACGGCCCTGGATCTCTTCAGCTTTCATGACGAGGCGCCGGGGATGCCTTTTTTTCACGCCAATGGCATGGTGATCTGGAACGCGCTGCTCGAGTACTGGCGGGAAGAGCACCGCACCGCCGGCTACGTGGAGACCAAGACGCCCATTACATTGAACCGTTCCCTTTGGGAGCGCAGCGGACATTGGGAAAACTATCGCGAGAACATGTATACGTCTGTCATCGATGATACCGACGTCGCCATCAAGCCGATGAACTGCCCCGGGGGGATGCTGGTTTACACGTCCCGGCACCACTCGTACAGGGACCTGCCGATTCGGCAGGCCGAAGTCGGATTGGTTCACCGTCATGAGCTCAGCGGCGTTTTGAACGGGCTCTTTCGTGTGCGGGCATTTCATCAGGACGATGCCCATATTTTCATGACGCCGGAACAAATTCAGAGTGAGATCCTTAGCCTATTGTCGCTCGAGGACCGCATGTACAGTACTTTCGGGCTTGGGTATCACCTGGAGCTGTCAACCCGACCCGACAAATCGATCGGAACCGATGAACAATGGAAAATGGCGACCGACGGGCTGCGATCGGCTCTCGATGCGTACGGTCGAGATTATAAAATCAATGAGGGTGACGGGGCCTTTTATGGACCGAAAATCGATCTGCACATAAAGGATGCTTTGGGTCGCACCTGGCAGTGCGGAACCATCCAGCTGGACATGTCACTTCCCGAGCGGTTTGACCTCTACTACGTCGACAAGGACAACGAAAAGCATCGGCCGATCATGCTTCACCGAACGGTTTTCGGTTCGATCGAGCGGTTCCTGGGAATCCTGATCGAACATTTCGCCGGTAAATTCCCACTGTGGATGGCCCCGGTGCAGGTGATTCTCTTGCCGATCAATGACGACCTCGTTGCCTACACCGATGAGATCGGCCGCACGTTGCAGGGGGCGGGACTGCGCTGCGAGGTCGACAGCCGGGCCGAGAGTCTCAACAAGAAAATCCGCGAAGCCCAGCTTCGGTACATTCCCCTGATTCTGACCATCGGCAACAAGGAAAAGGCTTCCGGCACCCTTTCGGTGCGGACCCTCGACGGAACCGTCAAACAGGGGATTTCCCACGATGTGTTCATGAATACCGTGACGGCGGCTATCCGGGAGCGGCGGCTGGATCTGGGATTATTTCAAGAATAGTGTTTAGTGTTTTGTTTTTAGTCTTTTCCGTTTAAAAGCATTAATACGAAACACCCAATACCAAACACGCCCACCAATCTGAGGGAATTTCAATTGCCAAGATTCCTTAAGTACTGGCTCCCCCTGATTGCCTATTGCCTGTTGATATTCATTCAGTCTTCGTTCCCCTCGCCTGTTAAAGAACCGGATTTTCCTTTTTTTGATAAATATCTGCACATTTTGGGCTACGCCCTTCTGGGCGCTTTGTTCTGCCGGGCCTACGGGTCACTGCGGTTTGGCGGCAAACTCTGGCGCATAGCCTTTTTGAGCGTTCTGTCCGCCGGTCTTTACGGCATCAGCGATGAAATTCACCAGTATTTCGTCCCCGGTCGCTCGGCCGACGTGATGGATGTCGCGGCCGATTTTGTCGGGGCGGCTTGGGGAGTGCTCTTGTACATGTGTTTCAGCATAAAACGCACTGTCCGTACGCCACGATAAGCGGATTGACAAACCAAACGGCATCCGCTAAAAAACAATCCGTTATAGCAATCATTTCGAAACCGTCAAATTTGACCCTCTGCAATTGGAGACTCCAAACCATGTCCGAAGAACACCGCATCACGATCAACGGCAATTCCCTCTCATTCGATCCGGGGCAGACGGTCCTCGACGTCGCCCGGCAACACCATATCGATATCCCGACACTCTGCTGGCTGAAAGATGCCATTCCGACCGGGGCTTGCCGCATCTGTGTCGTCGAGGTCAAAGGCGCCCGCAGCCTGCTCCCCTCCTGTTCCACCCCGGCCGGGGACAACATGGAGGTGCAGACGGAAACAGCAGCCGTCGTCAAGGCCCGTCAACTGATCCTGCAGCTCCTGCTTTCCTCGGGCAATCACAACTGCGCCGTGCGCGGTTCCGACGGACAGGACTGGACCCAGTTTCAACTCAACGTTCA
>JBDNAO010000131.1:0-11504 GCA_039768375.1 Desulfobacterales bacterium
CCAGTGTGCCGATGGTCAGGGCCCCGTTGCAGGCCATCTTCATGTTGCCGGTGCCGGAAGCCTCCATGCCAGCGCCCCATTCTTCTTCTTCCAGTTCATCGAGGTCAAAGCCCATGTCGCCAACCACACATCGGGCCTCCTCCAGCATGTCGAGGCTGATCAGGTAATTTTTAAGAAACCGGCCCGGCAGAAACTCCAGAGATAAAAAATAGACCCGCTTCGACAGGGTATCGTAGAGGGAGCGCTGGGTTTCCATCCAACGCCGGATGAGCCTGTCGCGAAGGCTGTAGGCCAGCCCCAGGTAGCACGAAAAATTGTCCGGCTGTTGGGGGTCATTGCCGAGTGTAAACTCTATGTGCCGCAGGATGTCGCTTTTCAGACTTTTTGAATTCGTTTCAACCGGTAGAGGGCCTTGTCGGCGGGTCTCGTCCATGGATGGTGCTCCGGGGTTAAAAGGGCGTCGATATTCTGAATCTTATTATAATCATTAGATTTTTGCAAGATCGCATTTGATCTTAAAAATCGATCCGGATACCACTGCCGCAGGAAATAGGTCAGCATCAGATGATTTTTCTGAAATAAAATACACGAGCGGGGGAATAAAGCGGGTAGCCGTTCTCATCATACGAATGTGTAAGGGCGGTTAGAATGGACTCGGCCTTCATACCGATACTGGACGATGCATGAGGTAACGGTGAACATGGCCCTGGCTGTCGGATATCAAAATAAATCATTTTAAAAGCAAGCTGGAAGTTCATAAAAAATTGGTCTAATGGCCTTCGATGATGTTGTTCCAGATATAAATGGCATAAAGTAACGGAACATGATCCCTGAAAGGAGCCGGAACGAATCCCTTAAACGAATTTTTCTTCGACTGACTGGCGTTTTCTTGGCCATATGCCTCATCGCGAGGCTGATTGGTTGGAAGCTCACTTTCAGGAATCGTGTCCCGGATGATTCCGTCACCGTCGATAAACTTCAGTACGCCGACATGGACGAAAGGATACCACGGTGGAACCCGGGACACGATGTCATAATTGTTGATAAATCGGTACATTTTTACATCAAAATTATCCTTGAAGGCCTCATCGCCCACTCTGGGAGAACCGAATGTATAGACGCCCTGCACATTGCCATATCGTCCGGCACAAAGCGTTGCAAGCGCGCCACCTAAACTGTGCCCGGTGATCCATATCTTACTCCCCTTGCCCTGGATCTTTCGGATGTAAGGCAGAAGATCGGGCCAAATTTCATCTAATGCTTCTTTGAATCCACGGTGCACCTTACCGCCTTGCTCCCAATCCGTCAGCCGAATATCGATATTCGTTTTTAAATCTGATACCTCTTCGTTCAGGTCGATCTTTTCTTTTTTTTTCCAGATTTCGCTTCCCCTGAAAGCAACAATAGCGAATCTATCATTACTGGCCACATAGCACTGTGTACTTTGGTTTGTAAAAAATTTTACTTCCGGAAGACCGGCCGCACTAAATCGAGAGCTGACAAAATCTTCACTCGCATACACCAAGGCGGAAGCTTCTGCAAGCCACCAGGCATTGATTAAACTAAACGAGGTTGCGTTGAATCGAAAACCGTATTTCTGACCGCCCTGGAAATAGTCATGGTCCTTGTAGGGTGGAGAGAGGTTCTTGAAGGTAATCCTGGGGATTTCCTTTTTACCGGACAACGATGCTGCCTGCGGTTGGTTTTGGCCCAAAGGAAAGCCGATAAAACCCAATATGATTCCCGCAAAAAGGATAATTCTGATCAAACGATTTTGGCCTTTCTTCGAAACCGGACATTTCACGATTCCAAATATATTCCTCAATTCTTCTGATATGAATAACAACTAGAGTTCATCTTCGATAAATATGCCAAACTCTTTCTGCAACTGGTAGATCGCATCCGGTGAATCGGTAAACGTTTTAGTATCCTCCAGGGTTATCTGTTTGCTGAAATCAAGGTCGTTGTTATAAAAATTATCCGCCAACTGCCCAGACAGATCCTCATTTTCAAACACAATCGCCGATTCACTGTTGAGGACCCTGCTGCGTGGATCCATATTGTAGGACCCGACAATCGAAACGCTGCGATCGAACACGGCATATTTGGCATGGATCGTCCCTTCGGTCTGCTCGGCCGCATTGTTTCGGCGCCCCTGCCATTCCCAGATCTGTACGCCGCCCCCATCACACGACTGAACGGCTGGTTCATCATTTACGGCCAATATATCATCATAGTAATCGCGACCTACGATGGTCAGCATGGGCAGGTCGTTGGTTTCGGGACTGTTGGTTAATATAACGACCTTTGCGCACCTGCGCGCGGCATCCTTAACGGTCTCGACAAACGCCTCAGAAGCAACGAAATAGGCATTGCCGATTAAAATTTCTTTCTGCGCACCCTTAATCGATTTTAGATAGGCCTGCTCAATATAGCTTTCACCGAAGCGCGGCCGGTTTTGAAAAAAGCGACAGGTAGCCCCCTTGTAATTAAGGTCCAGTTTTTTTCCGGCCAATTCACGGACATTTTTGTTCAACCGATCATCGGTCACATGCCGCATATCAATTTTTCCGGTTTTGTCGAACACATTGCGGGTCGCTTCCCAGTATATGTTCGTGTTCAAAATGCCGCGGCTTTCTTTGACCTTCAGAAAATACTCGAAATTGCGCTCAAATGCGGCCAGCATGTCTTTGACGACAGCACCCTTGACAATCACATCCTGGTCGCGCCAGAAACGGCTTGGATTCTGGGGGTCGATGCGAAAATATTCGTTGGCAATATTCAACCCTCCCACAACGGCCACCGCGTGATCGGTCTCGCCGTCTATGATCCACATCTTTTCGTGAAATCGCTTATTCGGATCGGTCGTTTTATCCGCGGCATCGTGGCTCGTCACGGGTATTTCATTTAACCACTGAAGATAAAAGGTTTCGTAGCCTTCCACTTCGATGCCGTTTTGTTTCAAATCAAAATACATCCACTGCGTTTGTGGACCCGGGTTGGACATGGCATCGACGATGACCCGAACATCCAGACCCTGGGACTTTTTTGCCTTCAACAATTCAGCGATATACAAACCGGATTCATCGCCCGTGAAAACCAGGGCCTGGATGCGAACGGAGGTATCGGCGTTTTCGAGTGCCTTGATTCGGGCGGCAAACGAATCATCCCCATTGGGCAACACGGCGATGCGACACGTTTCAGCCGGATGGGCATCGAACAAGCCGCTGAGACCGATCTCCTCGTAGGGACTGCCGACAAATTCTTCAGCAACACCAAACGGTGTACCGTAAATCGCCGATGCATTCACATGGCTGGCAGGCGCATTCCCTTCTCCACCTGACCGGGTGGACGCGCAGGATAGCAGGATAACGAGAGTCATTGCCGGAATCGATCGCAATATATATTTATTCATCTCCCCGCCCCTAATCTTTACGAATACGGCCATGCCTTTTGTGCCGGTTGCTTTGCCTGCTTTTAGCGGTAGTCAGCGAGTCTCTCCCAGTTAAAAAAATCGATACTTTCCAAGGAAGCCGGACGATCCCCGAAGACCAATACCACCCGCAGACCATCGGTCATATAGGGAGTGCTCTCAGACGATGCTTCCGCAGCGTTCGACTGGGGACCTTCCGCCCCTTTGACATAACCGATTTTAATCAACGCCTGCGAATAGGCCAGGTCCTGGGTGAGGTCATTGCGCGACTCGTCCATGTAAGGATCTACTGGGAGTGTTACCTCTGAAGGAACTTTGTCAGAAAAACGTCCTCCCAGGCGGGTGCTGGTTTGACCTACCCAGACCGGCTTGCCTTGGTACCGAATCGGTGTCTGCCAGATCCGGATGGTATGCGCCTGGGCCTTGGTGTACCCACGGCTCAGCTTTTTCCCGGAAATGTCCTGGCTGCGTCCGAAGGCATAGAGCGGGTTAAGCAATTGGTAGTGGTAGCCCCTGCGTATAAAAGCAGTGATCCAATCGTCGATAGTGCCAATAATAACGACATTGATGGGTTCGGCTGAACGCCTGCCGTTATCTTTAGTTACGCAACAGGGAAGCTGCACCAGGGCCTGGCGAAGGTCGGCCTCGCTGTCCATGTTCTGCAGCTCGGCGGCCGAATACATGGTATCCAGCCTTTCGAGGATAGCTTGACCCCGATCCGAATTCGGATTGGGGGCGAAAAAGGTAAAGTTCTGACTGAAATCATCGCCCACCAGGTCGATATCGACGACCTTTACCTGCTCCGACCAGCTTGTAAAGATGTATCCGGACGCCTGCGAACCCGGCAGGATGAGGCTTCGGATGGGAAAATTCAACCTCAGAAGATGCTCGTCGAGTGCGGCGTTCGCATCGGCGGCAAACGTTTTGTGGTAGGCAAAGGCGACTTCCAGCGGCGCATAATATTCAGGGTCGATGGCCGTCGGCAGCAAGATGAGCGGACGGTCGGTGTTGTTTTCGATCGCAATCCACAGGGCCTGAATGTTTTTTTTGGGCAGGTCGATCCCGAAGATTTGCCTGGCCTCCTCATCGCCGACAAGAGCGGCTGATGCCCTAATCCCGTTGCTTTCCTCTGTCTGCGCCCGGTCCTGGACGGAAGCCTCGTTGATGGTATCCGGCTTTTTGAAAGTCGCACAGGCATTCACGAACAGTGCAAGATAAATCGTCAAACCAACGATAAACGATCGCTTTATTTTTAGATACTTACTTTCCTTCACGTTTCGAATCTTCTCGATAGGTGTTTACCCTCACCTATTGGAGGTGAACCATCAAAACTCTATTCATGTTTCGTAAAATAACCCGGTGGCATTTCCCACTCAAGAAATTCTATTTCTGAAAGGGAGTAAGGACGGGGCTCGAAAAAAAGCACGACCCGCAATCCGTCGGTGTAAAAGGGATCGCCCATAAGATTCATCTTGGGTTCCTCCCTGGTGACAACCCCGACACCCTTTACATATCCGTGTCTGGCCAGCGCTTGCGAATAGGTCAGATCTTCGACAAGGTAGCGGCGCGCCTCATCCACGTCCGGATCGATCACGTGGGTCAAAATGGTCGGCGATTTCAGCGTTAATTTCACACCGATGTCCCGGCTGATCTGCCCGACGAACACTTTTTGACCGCGATACCGGATCGGACTCAACCAGAACCGCATGTGGTTGCGCTCGTGGATGGTGCTGCGCGCTTTCTGCCAGCCGATATCCTGACGTCTTCCGTAAACATAGAGCGGGCTGATGGGGGAGTACCGGTAGCGCTCACCCTTTAAAAACGACTTGATCGTCCGTAAAATGGCCCGCGACCAGATAACTTCCGTGGCGTGCCAGCCGCGGCGAACAACGGCCGGCACCATGTCGTTTGTCTCCCCGATGAGGACCAGGTTGAGGGGATCGCCATATTCGTCCCCTTTCGCGTTGGTGGTGCAGCAGGGGAGCTCTTCGAGCACCCGGCGCAGCTCTTCGTCGTTTTCGATGTTGATGATTTCTTCGGCCGCATGTAGGGTATTGAAGTCGACCATCTTATAGTCGGCCTTGAAATCCGGGTCGGCGATGATGAATGAAAAGCTCTTGACGTCTTCACGGGAAATGAGATCGATGTCGATGGCCTTGAAACCTTCGTCCAGGTTCACGAGCACGAAGCCGGCTCCCGTCGTTCCCGGCCGAACGGGGTTTTGAAATTGCAGTTTTCTAAATTTTTCATCGAGCTGCCGGTCGGCATCCTCCGAACCCGTGTGGAAGGCGAAGGCCGCTTCTGACGGAGAAAAGTAGTTGGGATCGAGGCCCGAAGGCAGAAACCAGTAAGGAGCCGTGCTGTCGTTCCTGACCTCCACCCACACCGGCTGAATGTGTTTCGATGCCAGCTCGACGCCGTAGATCGCCTGGGCTTCGGCGATGGTCGGCGTCGCCACCGTGACCGCTACATCCCCATTGACACTGCTCTTCGTCCGGTTTTTGTAGGCCAGGGGATCTGCCGGTGAAGGTTGGGTTGTCGTGCATCCCTGGATGACAAATGCAACAAATGCCAACGGTAACATACACATTTTAAACAGTTTTTTTGTCATCGATCGATTCATCACCAACTTAACAATAATGAAGATCCGCTTGAAAAATGATCGGTCACACTATCTCAGATTCAAGTCCTCTTCGACGAATCTGACAATTGACTCTGCCAAGATTTCCCTCGGAAAGGCATTTTTGTCAACAAAAGTTGAAGCAAGGAACGAGTGCGTTCTGTTTATCGGCAAGGCCACGGCCCAATGATCTGCGTTCAGGTAACCCAGCAGCACGCTGCCGGGGATCACTTGATCATAAAAGATCAGCTGGGAGTCGTTGCGGGAATCGACCTGGCTCAACTTATCGTAACTCGATTTCAATATTGAAGAGATATGCTCGGCATCGGGATAGGTAATAATCGAGTAATACCGAATCGATCCTGGCAGAGAGTGGGTTGCCAGCCACCGCTTGCGCACCTCCGGCCTGAGGCTTTCCAAGGCGCCTTCGTCACCCGGATCACATTCGGCATCCGGAAAATATTGCAGCAGGTTCAGCACGGACTGTGTGACTGTATTGGCCAGCGGCGATCCGCCGACCGCGCCAGACACGCTCACCACCGCTGCGACCCGTTGCTGCAAATCCGGGTAGGTGGCCACCGCCTCGAGGATGTCCGGAGTGCCCTTCGAGTAGCCTAAAAGCACCAGGCGCATGCCTTCATTTTGATCTGGCATCGTCATAACGGCCTCCCGGATGATGTCGGCATTGCGGGCACTGCTGGAGAGAGATTCGACTTGCAGGATGCCCACCTCGTGACCAAAACGGTCGAGATGGTCGGCGACAGTCATTTGAAAATCAAGAAAGTTTTTGACACAGTCTGCTCCCACCCCGAAAACGATCATTATCCTCAGCGGTGATTGGCTGACTCCTAAATCAACCGGGGCGCCAATGGGCGGCGGCTCGTTTTCCAGTCTGACCAGCGCTTCTTCACAGGGACGATAATCCGGCATTTCCCGCCCGCGTTCGTTTGTGATTGCACAAAAGATTTCACGGAAACGGGAACGGCCGTCGACGACACCGGCTGCGAGTGCGGGGACCAGGATCAGCGGCGGCGTTTCAGGAGAATACGGGATCATCGGTTTCGGAGCACAACCGCATAGCGCCGAAAAAGCAACAACCAAAATGAAGTGGGAGGTAAGATGGCTCCGGAATGACGTCATAGGAAGCCGGTTAGTGAATAGCCTTATTAATATGACGAGGCGAGAATTCATCGGGACTTCCTTTTTATCTCTGTTGGCGCCTGCGAGAGAAAAATGGGAAAAATAATTAATCCGACAGGTAATATTCAATTGTGGAAACCACCCTGACCTTTTTTATATACGGAGTATTGTTGTCCCTGTTGCCGATTGAAAATTGTCCTTGGCTGGCTCGTTTTATTTTTCCCAAGGTACTGTTTGAATCCCTGGCAAATTTTTCGGCTACCTCTCTTGCATTCTTGGTTGCTTCTTCGATCATTTCTGGTTTTATATCATTGAGTTTAGTGAAAATGAATTCTGTTTGGGTTTGATACCCTTGACGGGCAAAGGCAATACCCTTTTTTCCGAGTTCTACAAGCCTATTCATTGCTTCTCTGATGTTGCCAACATTTTCGGAATAAACGGTAATCGTTGAATCTCCCGAATACCTGTATTTGAAAGTGTCCGAACCGCTGTATCCCGCGGCCTGTTTGTCCAAAATCCCCGGGGGAGACACGGAAATTTCCTTTGTTTTGAAGCCGAGATTTTTCAAATAATCGACGACGAGGGCATTCTTTTGTTGAATACTTGAAAACAAGTCATTCAAGTCATTCCCTGCTTCCTGAAATGTAATCGGCCAAATTGCAATGTCAGCAGGGACCTCACGCTCTGATAGTCCTTTAACCGTCACCGTTCTATCTAAAGATTTTATATGAATGATACCCTTGGAAATTTGGTAGCCAAGAGCCATGAGCCCTATACAAACAAAACCTCCCAATAAAATGGCACTATAAACAGGCTTATTATTCATAGTTTTACTCTCCGCTTTTTAAAATCCGGTTGAAACATTGGCTGTGCAAATTTCGTAACCAGGTTATGGCATCAAACCGGCTTCCATATAATATTTTATGGCTCCGGGGTGAAGGGGAGCGGAGAGGCCTTCGAGCATGCCTTCCTTCGTCAAACCGCCAAATGCCGGATGCTGTCTCTTAAAATAATCGAAGTTGTCAAACAGTTCTTTGGTGATCACGTAAACAACATGATCCGGCACTCGTGCAGAGGTACACAAGGTGGCCATAACGCCGAATGTTTCTTCATTAACGGCATCTTGTGCGTCTCGATAGAATTTCGCTACCGGTATGGTGGTTTTGGTGTAATACTTTCTGTCGGCGATCAGTTTGTCAATACCGTGCCCGGTAATCGGAATAAACCGGACCTTGCGCGAACCGGAAACGGCCTCTTTGAGGATCTCGTTTGGATGCCCCACCGTGCAGAAGAAAGCGTCGATACGGTTGTCCTGGAGAAGGAGCGGGGCTTCGGCGGACTTCACTTTTTGCGCTAAAATATCACTGCCCGGGTTGAGACCCGCGGATTCGAGGGCGTCGATGGCATTAAGATACTGGGCGGCGCCCGGGTGGCCCAGGTTGACCCTTTTTCCCTTGAGATCGGCCATGGTTTCTATACCGGCATCAACTGCCGCTACCAGACACACCGATTCTTGGTGGATGCTCAAAACGGCGCGCAGCTCTTCCTGGGGGCCATTCTTCGCCCACTCGGCCAGTCCCTCGACCGACTGATACTGCTTGTCGGATTGCACCAGGCCAAATTCCAGGTAACCCGCCATGATGGCACTCACGTTGAATACAGAACCGGGCGTGGATTCCACTGTCGCCCGGACCCCGTATTCCTGGCGCTTGTCATTGATCATCTTTGCGATAATCAACCCGGTGGGATAATAAACTCCGGTGATGTCGCCGGAGCCGATGGTCACGAAACGCGTTTCGGCTTGAAGGTCCGCCGGCATGGTGCTGCACAGTATGCTCGTCGACAAAACTGACAAAACAAATTTGATCGCAATTTTTTTCATCTCGTTCATCATGTTTTCTATATTCGGGTGTTCTTTTGCCAAACCATCCGGCGCCGTGTCTATGACAGAATCTTGAGTCGATCAGCACCAATTATTGTCGAAGTATTAATCTGCGCCTAAGGTATCGAAACTAAAAGCAGTCGGACTTTCCCATCCAATATTTTTGATCTGTTTCAGTGAAGTAGGGCCCGCATCAAGAATGATGACAGCACGAAGTCCATCCGTAAAATAAGGGTCGCCGGTTAGGTTAGACCTTGGTTTGGAAGGCGTCACACGGCCGACTCCTTTGACGAACCCAAATTCAGAGATAGTGTGGGAAAAGAGCAAATCCTCGACAACCGAATGACGTGCCTCGTCTACATCAGGGTCAATTTTGTGGGTGACGGGCGGCCAGGTCTTTGTCGTAAAACGCACGCCGATGTCGCGGCTGACTTGGCCCACAAAGACGGGTTTGCCCTTAAACTGCATTGGGCTGTACCACAAGCGCAGGTGGTTCCTTTCGTGGACATCGTGGCGGGGTTTCTGGCGGGCGAAATCCTGGTGGCGTCCGTAGAAATAAAGTGAGCTGACAGGGGAATATCTGTAGCGCGAACCAAAAATAAACGACTTTATCGTTTTCCAGGCGGCCGTTGAGTAGGTCTCTTCCGCAGGAACCCAGCCCCGGCGGGCAAAGGCTGCCGCTACATCGTAAAAATCACCGATCATAATGAGATTGACCGGATCCCCGAATTCCGTACCATCCTCGTTTGTGGTGCAGCACGGTAAATTTTCGAGCGCCGTCCTCAATTCTTCCTCATTCAAATCTTTGATGTCATCGGCCTCATAAATGCTATAGAAATCCACCATTCGATAGTCGACCCGCATGCCGGGAACCTGAACGAAAAAGGTAAAATACTTGACTTGCTGATGACCGATGAGATCGATTTGAACGACTTTTTCGCCTTCATCGAGATTTGTAAAAATAAAGCCCGAAACAGCGGTGTTGGGCAGGATGGGATTTCTGAATGTCATCGACCTGAAATAATATTCAATCTCCTTTTGGGCGGTACTGCCGAGACCGCCATCAACGGCATTGGAAGCCTCGTTTGGGGAAAAGTAATTCGGATCGACTGCGGCAGAAACGAGGTAATAGGTCTTATCGCTGTGGTTTTCGACTTTCACCCAAATCGGCTGGATCTCTATGCCGGCTAGATTGGCCCCGAAGATGGCCTCGGTTTCTTCGGCGCTTGGCACGGCTGTCGTCACGCGGACGTCCTGGTCATCTTTTGATTGCGAACGGTCCCTGAATCTGACCTCGTTAATCGACTTTGGCTCGAAAGGTGAGGTTGTCCGGGTCGTCGCGCAACCGGCAAACGCCAGAACGATCAGAATGGCAAGAGTCATCCTGAATATATTTATGGTACCTGTGATTCGACCACAGCACATCTGTTGTGTGAACTTAAAACGATGCATTGATCAATTGGTTCTACTCAGTTCTGCGTTTTGAGGTATAATCCGTTTTCTGATTATTCGATCAGAGTACTGAATTAAAAATTAAGGGTCACGGTAAGAAATAATTCCACAAGATTGCGCCAGATTTGGGTTCGTCTACAAGGCACATCCAGCGGCGCATATCGAGATACGTGGCGGTGGATGTAACGCAGTAGACGGACTAAAAGACAAGCAAGATGTGGAATTATTTTTTGCTGGGGCCCTAACAGCACAAAGTAATTTCATTGCTCTTCCCGCGACTCACTCAGCCACCAGGGTGTCTCAAAAACCTGCTCCTCTTCCCTGCTTCCTTTCGGGTAGAATGAATGCTTGGCGTCTGTCAGGTAGTACTCCCAGAAATTTTCTTCGAACGCCTTGTCCAGGATCGTGAAAGCGCCCTTCTTTTTCTGTTCCTGGAGAAACATGCGATAAGCGTCGAGTGGCTCCGGTCCGCCCTGCTGGAAGATGACCCGCCCGCCGTACTGTTTGTAGAGCGAGCGGTTGATTTTCCATTGCCGGATAAATGCGGCCGCCACCTGTTCTCTGGCCTGACTGACCTCATCGGGGTTCATTCCGGCGCTTTTCGTCATCTCATCGATATCATCAAGAAACTCGTTCACCGTTTCAAGTTCCGCCGAGAGCGACATTCGCTCGGGGTCGGTCAGCGATGTCGATTTCAGTTTACGGGCGAGCTCCTGCCTGCGCTCTTCGTGGCGTTTCCGGTCGCGTTCGGCCACCCGGTGAAGGCTTTCAACATACGTATCGATTTCCACCGGCTTCACCTCTATATCATGATCCTCGGCATACTGGTCCAACAGTTTGGCGAGGATCCCATACTTCATTTCGTCCGGATCACCGGTATGGATTTTCGTGCCTAAAACCGCTGCTACCAACGGCGCGTCAGTGTTGCCGTAGATCTCCTGGGCAGAGACAAGGGAAAATGTCGCCAGCAAGTTAAC
>JBDNAO010000132.1:0-8921 GCA_039768375.1 Desulfobacterales bacterium
CCGGATGGCCAGATCCTGCCGGATATCCATGTCGGGCTCAATCTCGTCGCGCTCATACCCGGTGGCATCCATGATAATCTGGATGACTTGCTCCAGGCAATCGACGACCACCTCTGCTTGTTCAGGGGGCGACGGTTCGGCCTTCAAACGTGGTTGCAGGGCGGGAGATGCGCTGATCTGTGGTGAATCTGGCCGGACCAACACCGGCAGCGCTGTGGGTGTGCTCCCCAGGATGTGGTCGAGACGTTCGCGGGTAAAATCGGGATCCAACTCGCGGCGGACCACCTCTAGGATCTGTGGTTTGATAATTTTACCGAAGGATTCCAAGATAAAGGCATTGATCTCACGCTGTACAATGACCCCCACCGGGTCTTCGGAAGAAACGCGGGTAGCGATCGCAGACGGCGGGGATGGAAGGCTTCGTGGGACTGTGGTCTCCAAACGCGCCGCGTCAGGCTTTGGCAAATGTCCTAAAGCATATAGGTGGGCCACTCCGGCCTGATAGGTCGGCACTTCGCCCTCGGGCATACAGGTGGGGATACACAGGGCCCGTTCCAGGGTTTCGCCAACGAGGTTGCACAGAGTATCTTTGGGGCCGATTTCCACAAAGTGTCTGATGCCGAAATCCTGCCACAGAGTTTTGACGTTCTGGGTCCAGTGCACTGGTGACTCCAGGTGGGCCATAAGGATCTCACGGATCCGGTCTGGATCTTCGGGGTACGGCATCATGGTGGTATTCGACATCACCGGAATCCTCGGGGGGTGAAAATCAATGCCCGCGACAAATGCGGCCATCTCTTCATGGATTACCTTCATGATGGGCGAGTGAAACGCCATGCTCACCTTGAGTTGGGTGGCTTTGTGCCCTTCACCTTTTATCTCCTCCATGAGGGCCAGCACCGGATCGGTATCTCCTCCCAGCACCACCTGGTGGGGTGAATTATAGTTGGTGAAATAGACATTGTCGGTGTCGGAAAGCTTTTCTTCCAGATAAGCCATCGGCGCGTCTACGGCGACCATGGTTCCCGGATCGCCCCGCAGGCCGGAGGCCTTGTCCATGCATTGGGCCCGCTTGTTCACGATCCGCAGGCCGTCGGCATAGGAAAACACCCCGGCGACGCTCAAGGCCACGAGTTCTCCCAGGCTGTGTCCGGCCATCGCCTGTGGCTTGACCCCCATGGTCATTAGGTTCTGTACCATGGCCAACTCCATGGTATAAAGGGCCGGTTGTTGCCAGCGCGTCTTCTGAAGGTCTTCCTCGGAGGAATTGAAAAGCAGATCCAGCAGGCCGAAATCGGCCACCGCGGCCAACCTGTCCATCCACGTCTGAATTTCGGGAAAAGTCTGGTAAAGTCCTTTGCCCATTCCGAGGTATTGGGATCCCTGACCCGCGAATACGAAGGCCAGGGGCGGGGTTGGTTGGTCGACGGGTGCGGTAAAGACCCCCTGGCGGGCCATCACCCGCAAGGCTTTTTGCGACAGGGAGTCTCCGGGTTCAGCCGGTGCCAAGGCGGCCACCTTGGCCCGGGACTCGGCCTCATTGGGAGCCACGACACCCAGGCGATAGGGGCGGCCGCCGATATGGGTGACGAAAAATGAAACGCCGGGGGCTGACGGCTGCGTCTCCGGGGCTTCGCGCCGATCAGGTTCGGGTTTTTCCGCCAAGGACGCGGCGACCATTACGTGGCCGGAGGCTTCCCGACACTGTTCGAGTTGGACGACGTAATTGGCACCACCGAAACCAAAGGCATTGACCTGCAGACGCCGCGGTCGATCCTTGGGTTGCGGCCACTCCGCGGGTTGTTCGGGAACATGGAAACCCGTCGACTCAATATCGATCTGGGGGTCAGGCGTGCGGTAGGTGGGGGTGGGCGGGAATAGGCCCGTTTGCATTGCGGTCACACCTCTGATCAGGCTGTTGATGCCCGAAGCGCCGAGTGTGTGGCCAATCTGGGCCTTGAAGGAGGAGAGCATGGTCGTGTTGGCGCCATTAAATAGAGTTTTGAGCGCCTTTATCTCCTCGATGTCGCCTTGAACCGTACTGGTGGCGTGGCATTCCACCAGATCCACCTGACCGGGCCCGTAGCCGGTATCCTGCAGAGATGCCCGCAGAGCGATGAGCTGGGTTTCGGCCAGAGATTCCACCATCCCTTGATCATTGTTACTCGCGCCGATTCCGGTAATGTACCCGTGAATCGGTGCTCCCCGCCGTTTGGCCGTCGATTCCCTTTCGATGACGATCATCCCACCGCCCTCGCCGAGCACCATGCCGTCACGGGTGGCATCAAACGGCCGGCTGCTCTCGCGGGCCGGACGTTTGGTGCCCGAGAGCATGGCCAGGGCCTTGAGGGCGGAGAACTCCAGGTAATGGGAGGGTTGCAAGGGCTCTTCGCCCCCGCCCACCACGGCCGCATCGATAATGCCGTTGCGAATCATCTGGATGGCACTGTAGAGGGCCACCAGGCCGGTGGCGCAGGCCGCCGAGACCGAGTAGCTCGGGCCCTGGAGTCCAAACCGGTTGCAGACAAAACCTCCGGCCGCACAGTTGAGGCGGCCCAAAAGAGTGGTGTCATCGACGGTAAGGCGGCCGGACCTGAGTTTTTCCATCAGGGCGGCCTCCAGTTCCGGCGTCATGATAACGAAATCACGGACGTATTGCACAATATCATGGGCATAAACGTCCAAGGTCAGGTCTTTGATCGTACCCGCGGCTTCGCCCGAGTTCTGGGAAATCAGCACGCTGGTGCGTTCCCGGGGGATGCCGGAGTCCAGTAGCCCCGATTCTTTGGTGACCTGTTCGGCCAGCCAAAGGGTCAATTTGGTGGAATCGGCCATGGAACGGAAATCCTGCGGGGCGATGCCGAGTTCTTTGCGGGAGATGTCGATGTTCTGAAAGGCGCCCACGTTGCAGTAGGTTTTACCCCGGGCGCGGGGATCGGCATCATAATACAGGTCGTGATTCCACTTCGACCGGGGCACTTCGATAATTCCGCATCGCCCGGCGATAGAGGCTTCCCAGATCTCCTTTGGGCTGTTGCCCAACGAATTGACCAGGGCCATGGCGGTGATGGCAATCCGTTCCCCATTTTCATGTTGCGCACGTGCCCGGGGCGCCATTGGTGCCGGGCGAACGGTTTTTTCAGGAAGCGTCAGCTCCAAAGGCGCTTCAGCCAGGCTGCGGTGAAACGCCGCGATGGACTGGACGCGGTTGACCGCGCCGGCAATGGCGCCGCTCATGAACTGGCCTTCGCGCCGGCAGGTATCTTCGCCCAGGCTGGGTCCATGGGGGTGCTTGACACCCCGCGCCGCGACAAGCAGGCTGTTGGCACTCAAGGCCTCCAGACGCTGTCGGAAAGAGGCCTCATCATGCTGACCGGTCGCCCATTCGCGCTCCAAAGTGCAGATGCCATCTATCACAGGGGTCTTGAGGGACCGAACCCTCAGCCCAACGCTCTCGCCGGAGAGCGCCGTCGCTCCGGGATCAGAATCGACGACGAGGCGTTGATACAAAGGACTCAGCGCACCGGTGGCAACGATCTCGCTGGTGGCCAGGTAAGCCGTCCCCATCTGGATGGCGTCGGCGCCCAACATGAACGCCCTGAAGGCGGTCTCGCGATTATAAATACCGCCGGCCAACACCACATACCGATCCCGGAAGAGCGCCGGTTCTTTCCGCTTGAGCTCCAGTGCCATCTGGGCCAGGGTCAAGGTGGAGTATTCGCCTACGTGTCCGCCGGCCTCGTTGCCTTCCAGGACAACAAAACGCACACCGGCCCCGAGGGCCATGCGGATCAGATCCGCGCTCGAGGCCACGTAGATGGTTTGGATTCCGTGCTTCTGCAGGCGGGCGGCATGAGATGGGTCTCCGGCGGCAATGACCGCGTAGGGCGGGCGAAGTTGCTCGATCCAGGCGAGCTGCTCTTCGAGATGCGGATTTTCCGGCAGCGCGATAAAATTCACCGCATACGGATTTTGGCCCATGATTTTCCCGAGCCCATCGAGGTCCAGCTCCAGGTCCGCACGGCTTTTGAGGCCTAAGGCCAACGCGGGCAGCCCGCCGGCCTCGGAGACCGCACGGGCAAATTCCAGCGTATCGCTGATCCAGGTCATCGCACCTTGAATGATCGGATATCGGGTGCCCAGGGACCGGGCGGCGGCGTTCTCCACGAACCCATCCAGTTTCTGCGGGGCATCCCAACAGCAGCGCTCGACCTCTTCGAGGAAAGCGGCCAGAGCCTGACGAGTAGCGCGGCCGAACCGTTCGGCGAATGCCGGCGCAAAAGCGGCCTCGGGGCCCATGAAGACGAGATCCTGGCGACCCAAGTCGCTTTCCAGCACCGGTATCACGGCCTCTTTGATCCGGCGAGCAAAGGCGCGGCGATGATCCTCTGTGACCGCGCATGAGAACTGGGTGTCGGCGTATTGCTTGAGTTCTTTGACCGCCAGCGAATTGCCCTTGTCATAGAATCGGCAGGCGACGTCGAGGCCGTGCCCCACCACGGCGGTGTGCTCGGGCCGCAGTCTGGACAGGCGCTGTTTCAGACTCTGATCGGCGGATACCAGATCGGTCTGCCAGTGGAGACTCTCGAATACGACACCCTTTACGCCGCTGCACAGAAAGGCCGCCGCAGCCTCAGGGGTGGCCACGCCACCCCATATCATCACTTCGGGGCACTGCTCTTGATGGCTCGCCATTTCCCGCAGGGTCGCGTAAAGAATGCCGGTGGTTTCGTTGCTGACGAAGCCTGCGGTTTCGGCCCCTTTGAGAGCTACGGCGCCGGGTGGTTGCGCCGCCTGGAGGATAAGGGTGAGCAGCGCCAGATCCCCGCTGATCGGAATACACCTGAAACGGGTCGACAACGCATGCAGCCGTTCAAGAAAGGCCTCGGGCGTGCCGGTGACAAGGGCCGGATGGTATTCCACCCAAACAGTTTTCACACCGCTGTCCTGCAGAAAACCCTCGCGGGCGGTATGCATGACTTCTTCGGCGGTAATCTTTATATCCGTTGCCCCTGCAGCCCTGAGGGCCTTGGCGGTGTCTTCGGTGGTGTGGGTGCCGACGTCGAATATGGCGCCGGTAGAGGTCTGGCGCGCCGCCTCGACCACCGCCGGCGTGATCTCATTGGGACGCCACAGAAAAGAGAGTATGGGTCGTTTTGGTGTCGTCGTCATGGTAAAAGTGATAACCTCACTCGATTGAGAATTAATTATTTTGTAATAGAGGATGACATTGCATTAAAGCGGCTGTTGCCAGCCTGAATTCAGGTCGGCTTCGGCGTGCCCCTCTGCAAGACTCATTTCGATCTCGCGCCTGAGTTCTTCATAAATTTCCGAATCTGAGTCGCGGGGTACGACAAAGGGGCGTCCCCATTCGATTGTCACCTCGCTAAACGGCTTGGGAATCAGGAAGCGGTCCCAGCTTCCTAAAATCCAGGCCTTCTTGGCAGATACGATGAGTGGCAGGACGACGGCGCCGGAAACCCCGGCCATGCTGACGAGGCCGGGTTTGACAATCCCCTTGGGCCCTCTGGGCCCATCCACGATATGAATAACCGCCGGGTTGGTCTTCAAGGCTTCCGTAATGGCGAATAAAGCTGACGTGCCGCCTTTCGAGCTGGACCCCCTCACCGGGACAAATCCAAACCGCCGGGCCAGCCTGGTGGCCAGCTCCCCATCCTTGCTCTGACTGATCATGATGATGGGGTCGAAATGTCTGAATTTCAAGACATAGGCTACCGCAGCCAGCAGACGCTGATGCCACACGGCGATAACCAGCCGCCCGTAATCGCCCAGGCACCCCAGAGCGATTTCCTCGCCGACGACCCGAATTCTCAAAAGAAAGAGGTAGCCGCGAAGCAAATAATAGCCCAAGGGTATTAACCCGTATATGAGCAGATAATGATAAGGACGCAGCGCCAATGAAAAACTCCTTACGATCGGGAACGTTATTGATGAGGCTGAACGCCTGGATTCGCATTAACCAAGGCGGCCGTATTTGGATTTTAGGGCGGTTTTTATGCAGGCTGGAACCCGGTTAATATGTATTGAAAACAAGAACGCTTTTTTTTCGGAGCGAAGTATGGTGAAATTCACGAGTTATGTCAATGACAAATACTGTCCACGATGTCATGGCCGCTCACGGCTGGCGGTCATTTATGGACGTTCAACATTCAACGTCCAGCGGTTGGCGAATTTGATTTATTCTAAAGTGGTTTGACCACTTCGCCATAATTCTTTTTGGGGGGTGGCGAAGATCCAAAAACTGTTTATATTTACGAACATTGTTCAGTAATGGTGCCCCCAAATTTGACCACTTTAAGGAAATGTGATACGCGTTTGACACAGGCTGTTCTGGGTTTTGCGACTGCATCTTGACGGTGCTGATAAAAAAGAAGTGATCATCTTTCACCATGGATTCCCACAAAAGGAGGTGTGCATCATGAGGCAAGTCCTTATCGGTTTAATTTTGGCAACCCTGATGGTCGGCCCATGCCTGGCCGGTGAGATTGGTGTTGAAGACTTCCAGGTCAAAACCACTAAGGATCTCTTCGATCTGTGTACCGCACCAGATAGCGAGCCCCTGGCTTCGCAGGCCCTTCACTTTTGTCACGGGTACTTGGTCGGGGCCTTTCATTATTACGCGGCGAGCGTGTCGGGACCAAATGGCCTCCCACTGGTATGTCCCCCTGATCCGCGGCCTTCCCGCAATGACACCATCGCAATGTTTGTCCAATGGGTCAAGGATCGCCCGCAGTATTGGGACGAGTTGCCGGTCGAGACCGAATTTCGTTTCTTGATAGAGATATGGCCATGCGAGCGTTGACCTGGATCGGTACCATACAAGGCATCCTACATAATGAATCACAATATTGAGCTTAATTAAGGAGGACTCCATGAAAAAACTGGCGATAGTCGTAATCCTGGTGATCAGCCTGGCGTTTTTAGGCTGTGCCGGCATGTCGGATACCGAACAGCGGACCCTCAGTGGGGCCGCCATTGGCGCTGGAGCCGGGACGGTGGTCGGTGCCATAGCGGGTAATGCGGGCTGGGGCGCCGCCATTGGGGCGGCGGCTGGTGCCGGCGGCGGTTACCTTTATGACAGGAATCAGAAATCCAAGGAAGCAGCTTACGATCGTGGTTATCAAGAGGGCCAAACAGCAAAATAGTGCGTGGGATAATTTATGAGCGGTGTCAGGCGTATTTTCGGCTGGATCGTGCGCACCGCTGCTATTGCGGGACTTATCGCCTTCACTGTTTTGCTCGTTTGGGCCTTCGAGTCCCGCAAGATGCCGGCGCTTGGCATCTGGCACACGGTGCCTTTGACAGGCGAATTTACGACCCGCGGTGCGACAGCCCAAGGGACGCTGCAGGATTACATCGACCAGGAAGAACGGCTTTTTCGCGAGCTGCGGGTGAAAATTTACGATCGCCTGGCGCCGACAGCCGAGACGACCTTCAGCCGCTACCGTGCCGACGGGCTGCAGGATCCCCATCAGCTGCCGCGCAACTGGAACCGGACCTTCGAGCTTGTTCCGGAACAGATTCAAGGCGGCGTCCTGCTTCTGCACGGCCTCACCGACTCGCCTTACAGCCTGCGCCGCATCGGCGAGATCCTCCACGCGAAAGGGCATTACGTGCTCGGCCTCCGCCTGCCCGGCCATGGAACGATACCGGGCGCCCTGACGGAAGTGGATTGGAAGGACTGGGTGGCGGCCAGCCGCATCGGTGTGCGTCATGTCCATGAGCGGATCGGTCCGGACAAGCCCTTTGTTATCGCCGGATACTCCAACGGCGGCGCTTTGGCGGTCAAGTACAGCCTGGATGCACTGTCTGATCCGGGCCTTCCGCCGCCGGACCGGGTGCTGCTCTTCTCGCCTGAGATCGGCATTACGCCGTTTTCCGCCATTGCCAATTCCCACAAACTTCTGAGCTTTTTATCTTACTTCGCCCAGTTCAAATGGCTCTCGATCCAGCCCGAATACGACCCCTTTAAGTACAACTCCTTCCCCAAGAACGCGGGACAACAGGCCTACGAAATAACGGCCGCATTGAAGCGCCAGCTGGAGGAGACACGCAAGGCCGGCAAGCTGGCCGACTTTCCCCCGGTGCTCACCTTTCTCTCCTGGGTCGATGCGACGGTCGAGACCTTGGCGACCATTGACCGATTGTACGGGCAACTCGAAAACCAGGGCAACGAGCTGGTCATCTTCGACGTGAACCGCTCCGACCGACTCAAGCCCTTTTATCCGGCTGGAGATGCTGCCTCGCTGGAACGCCTCGAGGACCGCTCCGATCTGCCCTACCGTCTCACGATCATCGCCAATGCCACCCCGGATTCGCAGGCTTTGGCCCAGCGAACAAAGGCGCCCCGCTCGCGGGCTGTCGCCACAACCGCCCTTAAGATGGTGTGGCCGCCCGGCGTGTACTCCCTGTCCCACGTGGCGATTCCGTTTCCGCCCGATGACCCGGTCTACGGTTCGGTTGAAAACCCCAGCGGCGCATACCGGGGGTTGCCGTTAGGCAGGCTGCAGCCACGAGGGGAAACCCGCTACCTGATCGCACCGTTGAGCCAGCTCATTCGTCTTCGCCACAACCCGTTTTTTGCATATGTTGAACAGCGCATCCTTGCGGAGATCGACGAAACCCTCACAGATTAAGGGCTCGCTCAACAGTTAACGTTTTGAAAACCTTGTCGACGTTTTTTGAAACGCCACCTCCCAACTGTCAATGAATTAACAATCAAAAAAAAAAGACATCCGGCGGTATACCGCCGGATGTCTTTTTTTAGTGAATTAAAACGGGTTAGAGCTTGACGACGTTCTTTGCTGCGGGACCTCTCTCGCCATCTTCAATCTCAAAACTGACCCGTTCACCTTCAGCAAGCGTTCTGAAGCCCTCCATGGAAATTGCCGAGTGGTGGA
>JBDNAO010000547.1:0-5513 GCA_039768375.1 Desulfobacterales bacterium
AGTTTTGGGGCACCGGGTTGGTCGTCCGGTGGTGCCCTAAAAAAATCTCACGATCCTGCTGGACACCGCTTGCATGCCATCGGCTGTTCGCGTCAAGTCACTGATCGGCCAACTGCTGCCGAGCACCGACCACCGCACAGGCAGATTGATTTTCGACAGTTACGGGGAGGCTGACATGCTCAAGATCTCATTCGCCGCGATTGCCCTTTTCTTCCTGCTGCAGTTACCGGCTCTGTCCGACAAGGTATTTGTCTGGACGGACGATAAAGGCGTCAAGCATTTCAGCAACACCGGCCCTTCAGAGTCGACCGAAGAATTTCAGCAGGACAAGGAATTACCGTCCGAATCGACTTCCGGAAACCAACCCGCGCGGAATATGACCAGCTCGACGCAACCGTCGGAGACAAATGCCGACAATGAACCGACGGCCGACCCCGCAGAACCTCAATCCGCCGAAACAGAAACGGACCCGGATGCCGACTATATCGAGACCACCCGGCTTGACCTGATCGTTTTCCCCATTCCTCAGGACGAACTCGTCCAGCGTGAAAAATCGATTGTGGGCGATTTGCAGCAACAGCTGAACCAATCAGGTGCCGACCGGCAGCATCTGATCAATCGAGAAAAAAAGCGCCTGACGCTCGCCATCCAGGACTTGGAAGAGGCACCGCTGGAAAAATTCGGCTCCCAGAAAAACAAACGCCGGCAGGTAGGCTATTACAAATACCGCCTGGAAAAATTGCTGGCCGATCCGGATGAGTATATCAAGTACCCGGAGTCGGAATCCGATTGACGGACGGACTTGCAGGACCGGGTAACTCTCCGATTATACCGGCGTTTATAAGAATCTCGCGCTGTACATAAACGGATCTCCAATCACGATGGAGTCAATTCAATCGCCTGTCCAGTTTGCATCAAGTTCTCGTCCCTACATTGTGCCCATCCACGGTTTCATTAAAGGCATTGATGAGTTTCCGATCCAGAAATGCGCAATTTTCTGCAAGTTCAAGGAAATCAAGGAATTTCGCGGAGGCATACTCCTGTATGCCGCACAAGCGATTCCGCCGATTGACGCCGGAATTGCGGAAAAGGGCCATTTATGGACGGAAACTAGAAAGATTCAACCTCACTGCTGCAAAATCTCCCGCAGTGCCTTTTCAATATGCACCGGCGTGGGCACCAAGCCCTGCATCACCATAATCTGTTCGGTTTGTTTCCAGGCCGCCGTATCGATAAAACCGATCGGAATGGCGGCATCGGGCTGGACCAGGCTTTTGGTGATGGCCAGCTCCTGCTGCAGGATATCGACCGACGAGTCCTTGTCATAGCGCTGCAGTGTTTCAACGGCCTGGTTTGCATTGTCCGGGTCCATGGCGGCCTGCCAGCCCCGCAGCAGGGCCGAGGTGAACTTGCGGACCATTAACGGACGGCTTTCGGTCATCTCCCTGCTGGTGACCAGGGAATTGGCCACAAATCGCACACCGTAGTCGGCGGGATTGAAAAACGCAAAAACATCACCGGAACCGCGCAGCTTTTCCCCGAGGAAAACGGCCTGGGTATTGCGGTAGACCGGCCAGAAATTGACAATTTTCTGAATGAAAGGTGTGTAGTCGTAGCGCACGCTGTACAGTTTCACATCGGCCTCGGTGAGTCCCGCTTTGGCCAGAAGGGTCCTCAAAATGGTTTCGTCGTTGCCGCCAAACGTCACCCCGAGAACATGACCTTCCAAATCAACCAGGCGGTTGATCTTGATTTTGTCAGGCCGATACATCCACTGCAACGGGTTGACCTGATAGAATTGGGCGATCACCACTACTTCGGCACCCTTGGACAAGGCCCGAATCACTTGATCGGCCGAGGCCACTCCGAACTGCGCCCGCCCCAGTTCCAGTTCCCGGATGGCATCCCGTTCCGGCCCGCCCTCCTTGATGGTAACGGTCAATCCCTCTTTGGTGAAAAAGTGGTGGCTCTCGGCATACAGGTCCCCCACGACGCTGGTATTGAACAACCATTTCAACCGGTAGGTTATCGGCTCGTCGGCCGCACCCGATTGGGTGCGGCCGATCCAGATAATTGTTACCAGCAGCAGGGCGAAGAACTTCTTGGTGCGCGACCTTGCGCGGCAATTGCCGAATTTCATTTTTTCTGCCCCCATAGTGCATATCCACCAATTATAGCGGGCCCTCCTATTGTCTATTCACACATAAATTGTCTTATCCATTGTCGCCCGCTGCTCGATATTTCAATCGTGGGTACAAAAACAATGTCAATCGGCAGTGTTGGTTTAGGTTTCAGATTTCAGGGCTTGCCCGGCCGCATGGGGACTGCAACACCACAGCAGCCGCCTTCTACCTGCCGGCCCAACTCTTCTTCACCAAATAACCGGTCAATTCCAGCAATCCCTGATACACCGAGAGGGTGATGCCGATCAGAAAGAGCGCCACCAAAATTTTGGCCAAATTGCTTTGGTAGAGAGCGACCCGAATGCTGTAGCCAATCCCGGCATTGGCGGCAATGAACTCGGCCACAATAGTGCCGGCCATCGCCAGGGTGGCGCTTCCGGCAATCACCGTGGTCAGCTTGTTCAGATTTTCAAAGGCACGGATCTTGACTTCCAATTGCCAACGCATGCGGCCGGTTACCCTGTAAAAATGCTCGATATCCACAACCGGTTCGGCCATGATGCCGATAACGGAAAGCAGCACCGGAAAATAGCAGATCATGGCCGCAATCAGCAGACGGGTCAGCAGTCCGTCCCCTAAGAGAATGAAAATAATCGGTGCGATGGCAACGATCGGATAGGCCTGGACGTTGTAGGCTGCGACCTTGATGAACGATCCAAACCAGGTGGCCTGCCGGCCGGCGATCCCCACCAGCAAGGCGATGAATATCGATATGACCTGCCCGACGACCGCCACCGCCAGTGTGTTCAGGACATCGAAAAAATAGCGTCCGAACTCGTCGGTAGCGGTATGCCAGATGTCGACCGGACCGGGGATCACGTAATCGGAAAGATCCAGACCATACTTGATCAGGAGCAAGCAGGCGAGGCCGATCGCATAGATGATCAGAAACTGGTATATGCGCCTATGAAGAGGCATTGACGATCTCCAGCATGGTCTGGTCGAGCCTGCCTCTATCGATTTCGCGATCGATGCGGGCGTCCTGCCCGCGGACGACAATCGACTGCGGGTGACGTTCCGCACTTCTCAAGACAACAATTTCGCGACAGAATTTCGACACTTCGACGACATTGTGAGAGATGTAGAGGAAATGGCGCTGCGGATAAAGCGTTTTGATCCGCAGAATGATCTTCTCGCGGGTCAGTTCATCGACATTGGCAAGGCTTTCGTCCATAATCAGCAAATCGAAGTCCTGCAGAAGATAGCGCAGGAGATTGACTCTGTTCTGCTGTCCCAAGGAGAGTTGGGAAAACCGCTGCCGCAAACAGTCTTCCAGTCCGAAAATCGAGATCAATTCTTCCCGACGTTCCTTTCGGCCGGCGGGGGTGATCTTCTCGAGGTGTTTTCCGACACCCGACCAGCCGGGCAAACGTTCCGTATTGTAAGAATAAAGAAAAGTCTTCATCCCCTCATGGTCGACCTCTCCGTAAAAATGTCGCCTGTCGCCGGTCAGAATTTTGGCCAACGATGTTTTACCGACACCCGATGGTCCGAAAAGGGAGTTGAACCCCGGTTCTTTCAATTCAAACGAGAGATCTTGGAAGACAAAGTTCGGCGAACCGGGATATTTGAGGGTCAGGTTTTGGATCTGCAGGCTCATAGGCGGGTTTTCAAAGTCGGTCTACTTTGCGCGCCCCGCCGGGTCGAAAAACCGTGACAGCCTGTTTTTCAAGGTATCCAGAAGCGGTTTGCGAATCTGCACGTTAAGATAAAGATCGCCGGGCGGCTCCCCGCCCTTGCCGTCATGTCCCATACCGGTCAGGCGAATTCTCTGTCCCTGGCGGATGCCCGGCGGTATCTTCACCACCAGCTTTTTCGATTTCTCACGCAGAAAGTAAGCGTACGGCCCGCCGGTCTGCGCCAGTTGCGGACTGATGTGAATGGTATCGCGGACGTCCACACCCTTTTCCAGCTGTTCAACGCCACTGATGTTTTTCAAAAACCGGCGTGCCAGTTTACCGAGCACCCCGCCTTGCGGCAACACTGGGTTTTGCCGGGTTCTGGCCTGTCCGGAACCGGTGAATACAAACCCCCTGGCAAACATCCCTGGACGCCTGAACTCGAAACTCCGATATCCCGGACCATAAAACTCCCTGAAGATGTCTTCCACCCCCCTGACGCCGAAGGCGCGGGCCATCTCTTCGAAAACCTGGTGAATGTCCGAACCTCTGAAAATATCCTGGTCGCTGTAACTCTGCCTGAAACGGCTGTGGGCAGTGTCGCCGAACTGTTGTCGCAGGCCGTCGTAATCACGCCGCTTAGTGGTATCCGCCAGCACGGCATAAGCTTCGTTGATTTTTTTCATCTGTTCCGCTGCCTCGGGATTGTCCGGGTTGCGGTCCGGATGGAACCGGTAGGCCAATTTGCGGTAGGCATCCTTTATTTGCCGTGTGGTGGCGTTTTCATCAACGCCCAGAAGACGGTAATAGTCGCTGGTTGTCATGTGAATCCATACTCCCCGCTCAAAGGCGGTTTTCTTGCTTTTGCGGCTAGGGTAAAACAAACCCGGCTGCGAAACAAGCATAAACCGCGCGCATACCGGACGGATTCAACCTTGCCGGCAAAAGGGTCCCGGTGCTATACTCGATACTCAACACGTATTCGTCCCTGTAAAGGAGAACGCATGTCCAATTCGAGTATCGAGGGCACGGAGCGGGAATATGACGTCATCATCGTGGGTGGTGGCCCGGCCGGAATGTTTGCAGCCTATTACCTCTGCGAGCGTTCGGACTTGCGCGTGCTGTTGATCGAAATGGGCAAAGAGCCCCTGAAACGAAAATGCCCGATGAGTGACAACCAGGAGTGTCTCGGGTGCAAGCCTTGTCACATTCTGTCCGGGATCGGCGGTGCGGGCCTTTTTTCGGACGGCAAGCTCAACTATATTCACAAGTTGGGCAAAAGCGACCTGACCCAGTTCATGCCGCGTCCCCAGGCAGAAGCCCTGATCGATGAAACCGAAACGATTTTCAATCGTTTCGGAATGGACAGCCCGGTCTACCCGACGAATATGGCCGAAGCCCGCAGAATCCGTCAGAAGGCCAAGCGATACGGTATCGACCTGTTGATCATCCGGCAAAAGCATCTTGGAAGCGACTGCCTGCCCGGGCATATCGCCGCCATGCGTGATTACATCAAATCGAAAGGGGCGGTGTTTCACACCTCCGAGGAGGTCAAAGATGTCATTGTAGAAAACATGCGGGTGACCGGCGTCGTGACCAACCGCGGGTCGTACCGTGCCGGAAAGGTCATACTGGCACCTGGCCGGGTGGGCGCCAACTGGATCGGTTCGCTGGCGCAAAAATACGAAATCAATCTCAAACAGCGCGGTAT
>JBDNAO010000548.1:0-3207 GCA_039768375.1 Desulfobacterales bacterium
ATCCCATATTATACTATAGTGTGGGATAGTTATCAAATAATCTGTTCAATGGGTCCATGAATGAGGTAAGATGCCGGACTTAACGCCCGACAGGTTGGATACCATCGAAGTGGCGGCTGCCCTGCCGGTCTATCAAACCTTCACCTACAGTCTCTCAGACGATCTTATCGGCTTGGCGACCCCCGGCATGCGGGTCCTGGTTCCCTTCGGGAGGCGCCGCGTCACCGGCTACGTGCTCGGATTTCAACGGCCGCCGCAGCAGATAGAAATAAAATCGGTTCTGGACCTTCTTGACGACACGACTCTGTTTCCGGAAACGATGGTTCCCTTTTTTCGCTGGATTGCCGATTATTACATCCATCCCATCGGCGAGGTGATCAAGTGTGCCCTGCCCGGCGGACTGAACAGTTTCGATTTCGCCACGATGTCGATCACGGATGCCGGGCGAAGGGCATTACAGACGAAGGCGACGGAAATCGAAACTAAGGTCTTGAAACTGGTCGAAAACGGGAACCGGCGTCTGACGGACATCGGTTCGGCCTTGAAAGGTCGGATGCCGTATGCGGTGTTCGACTCGCTTCAAAGGCGTGGTTGGGTGTCGATCGGGCGTGAACTGAGGGGGGATCGGATTCGACCGAGAAGCGAGGTGTTCGTTGCCCCGGCGCCGGCTGCTCCCGATCCCGGCCCGCTGACCGGTCAACGGAAGAAAATTTGGGAGTGCGTGACGGCCGCCGGTGACATATCGATCAGAAACATGCAGACCGATTTGCGGACCACGCGAACTACCATCAACGCCATGGTGGAAAGCGGTTATTTGAGCCTCTCGAGCAGACCGGTCTACCGCGATCCTTTCGGAGACGCCGTTTCTCCCGACATTGCTTTGGCCCTGAACAGCGACCAGCACGCGGTCGTGGATAAAGTGACCGATTGCCTGGGGCAGGGATTTGCGGCCTTTCTACTGGCAGGTGTTACCGGCAGCGGCAAGACCGAGGTCTACCTGCAGCTGGCCGCTGCGGTCATCGGCCGGGGGTACCCGGTCCTGATTCTCATACCCGAGATCGCGCTGATTTCCCAGATCGAGCGTCGATTCAGGGCCCGTTTCGGCGACCGGGTGGCCGTGCTGCACAGCGGTCTGACAGCCGGTCAGCGATACGATCAGTGGCTGCGCATTCGTCGCGGTGAGGTTCAGATCGCCATCGGCGCCCGCTCGGCTGTATTTGCACCTTTTAACCGTATCGGCCTGATCGTCGTCGACGAAGAACACGACACCTCTTACAAACAGGAGGGTCATCTGCGTTACAACGCCTGCGATCTGGCCGTGGTGCGGGCCAAGCTGGATAAAGGTTTGGTCCTGCTGGGATCCGCGACGCCCTCGATCCAGTCCTACTATAACGCCTCGCAGAAAAAATATGTCGAATTGACCCTGGGCAAACGTGTTGAAGAGCGGTCGCTGCCGGAGATCACCGTGGTCGATCTGCGAAAAACCAGAGACCTGCGCGGCAGTGGACGCTTTATTACTGCCGAACTGCACCAGGCCATGACGGACTCTTTGGCGCGCGGTGAACAAGTGCTGCTTTTTCTGAACCGACGCGGCTTTGCCAGTTTTCCGGTTTGCCGGGACTGCGGCGAATCGATTAAATGCAAGAATTGTGATATTTCGCTGACGCTGCACCGGCAGGCCAACGCTTTCAAATGCCATTATTGCGGTTTTATGCGGCCGGCGACCACCGTGTGCGACAAGTGTGGATCGGCTCACATCAAAAATCTGGGGCTGGGTACGGAGAAGGTCGAGTCTTCTGTGGCCGAACTTTTTCCCGCTGCCCGCGTGGCCAGGATGGACCGCGATACCACATCGCGCCGGGGGGCGATCGTGCGTATTTTAAAAGATTTAAGGCGTCGGCGAATCGATATTCTGATCGGCACCCAGATGGTGGCCAAAGGACACGATTTTCCGTTCATCACGCTGGTGGGCATTTTGTGTGCGGATCTTTCCATGAGTTTTCCGGATTTTCGTGCCGGCGAAAGAACTTTTCAGTTGCTGGCCCAGGTGGCCGGTCGGGCCGGCCGGGGCGATAGACCCGGCAAGGTGATCCTGCAGACGTATAATCCCGAACACTTCAGCATTCTCGCCGCTCAAAAGCAGGATTTCAGGGCCTTTTACCGACAGGAAATCGTTTTTCGCCGGGCCTTGAAATATCCACCGTTTTCAAGGATAATACAGCTGAAAATCGCGGGTCGCGATAAACCGCAAACCGAAACACTTGCCCGTTCGCTCGGGGAGGCGTGCCGCCGTCTGGGGCAACAGGATGAGGTCCTGCGAAAGTCGGTTGAGGTGATGGGGCCGATCGAAGCGGCGTTGGCGCGAATCGCCGGCAAATACCGATGGCAGATCCTGCTTAAGGGCCAACGAGCCGGGACGCTTCATCGGTTCGTGTGGCGGGTGATGACGGAAAATCCGGCGCTTTTCAACCGGCGCGGTGTCACTGTCGCTGTCGATGTCGATCCGTTTTTCATGATGTGAGCCCCGAAGCATAAGGCGCGATGCACATACAAGGAGGTTTAAATGAGAAATACCGTCTTTGGCCTTGCCCTCGGCATCTGGTTCGGTCTGTTTTCCGGCCTGATGCCGGCCGGCACTTTTGCCGATAGCCAAATTTCGGAGCACACCGTTCTCGAGGGGATCACCTTCGGACAGGGCTCCGCAATTCTGAAAAAGGCGTCCCTTGCGTCCCTTGAACCACTGCTGAAAGAGCTTCAGTCGGATCCGAATTTACGGATTGTCGTCGAGGGTCATACCGCTGCGTCCGGTGTCACGGGCACCGACATGAAACTCTCCCGCAACCGGGCGTTGGCCGTTTTCAACTGGCTTGTGGCCCAGGGGATCGACGCCAGTCGGATCAGCTACGCCGGACTCGGGAGCACCCGACCGATCGTGACGGCCCAAATGGAGGGAGACCGGGCGAAAAATAATCGCATCGAAATCACCAAAACCCGCGACCTTTTTCCGGTGGCGGTTTTTCCCGAAACCGAGTACCCGTTCGAAGCTGTGGCTGACGGGATGGAGATCCGGCACGATTTCATCGTTCAAAATACCGGCAAGGCGGAACTCGACATCAAGGAGGTCAAAACCGGCTGAGGGTGCACGGCGGTCTCTTACACGAGACAGATCCCTCCCGGTGGCGAGGGAAAGATAACGATCAAAGTCGA
>JBDNAO010000549.1:0-3347 GCA_039768375.1 Desulfobacterales bacterium
CACGGATGCGGTAGGTCAGCACGGCCGATGTCCACAAGGCGACGTTTTCCTTTGATATGATCCGCATCGGCTCGGTTGTCCCCCCCAGGAACAGCCGTTGGTTCATCAGCGGAACCTCCTGTTCGATTCGGGTGAAATAGGGCAGCCGTGCATGCCACCCGACGGCGGTGACCGCTTCCCGTTTGCCCCCGAAACGTTCCAGCACGACGGCATAATTCATTTTGACCTTGAAGATGGTGCGCGTGGCATAGATCATTGCTACCACGCCGTAGACAATACCGGCCACGGTGAGCAGCGCGAAAATCCGGCGCAGCGTCGCCTTGACGAACGCTCGGCGAAGAAATTTTCTTGAAGGCTCGTCTGCCATTGAATCTCCTTGATAAGAAGTTGAGTCGGTTGAGTCAGTTGAGCCGATTGAGTCAGTTAAAGGATTTGATCGATTTTATCGACTAAACTTACTGACCATACAGCGCTTTGCCGGCCGGGCAACCGAACGCCCAAAATTGAAAATTAAGCATCCGTGAGCCTTTAGGGCTCACTCAAAAATGATTTAACATTTTGGACGCCGATGCATCCCGTCCGGCTGCGTTGCGAAAACTCGGAATATCCAGATATTCCTGCGTCTTCGCGCCTTGTCGGCCGGGCGCCTCATCGCCCAAAATTGCCAACTTATTTTTTCGTGAGCCCTAAGCGGGAAGCAAACCATTTTGTGGCCTCCCGCAAGAAGGTTTTCTGGTGGATTTCGGCGCTCATCAAATGGTCACCATTTTTCTGCCGAACCAGTCGCTTCGGTGCGTCCGCTTTCTCGATAATCTCAAGCGCATGGGCAAACGGCACGACGCGGTCGGCGTCACCGTGGAAAACAAGAATGTGCCGAAGCCCGGCGATGGTTTCGGAAAGATCGAAGTGAAGCTGCAGCCCCGTAACATCGGATTCACCCAATCCACTGCCGTCGAAGGGCCGGACGGAACGGCTTCTGATCGGTGCGGCCACGGTTACCAGAACATCGGTGCCGACGGCTTTCGCAGCCGCCAGGCAAACGGCCCCGCCCATGCTGCTTCCGAACAGAGCGCAGCCCCGGCCCGTGTCCGTTCGCAACCGGATGGTTTTCACGGCCGCCATCAAATCCCGCACGCGCCCCTCCAGCGTGGTGACTTCCGGAAAGTAGCCCTGGCTGCGTCCGCAGCCGCGATGATCGAAGCGGAAGTAGCCCATTCCGGCCTCGGTGCACCGCTTGGCCAGTTCGCGCTGTTTGGCCGATTCGCTGCTGCTCAAAAGACCGTGTGATCCGATAACAACCGGCGGACGCACAGCAGTCGGCAAATGAAGCATCCCTTTTAGACGGTAGCCGTCGGATGAAAAGTCGATCCAATGGCAGCACACATTCGGTTCAATCTTAACCATATTTTTACCTTATCTTCAAATAGTTAATGATTACAATAACCATGTTTCATTTTTTGTCACTTTTCATTTCGGCCGCGCTGCAGTATGGAATAAACGAATTATCAGAGCCTTCGGAGAGGTTGCCTAAAGGGGCCATCTTCACCCAAGAGGTTCCAAGTTCACCGTTCCCCGTTCAGGGTTGAGGGATTGAAGCGATATCGGTTCAAAGGTTCACCGTTCCCCGTTCAGGGTTGAAGGATTAAAGCGATATAGGTTCAAAGGTTCACCGTTCCCCGTTCAGAGTTGAAAGGTTTAAGTCTTTTAAAGAACGCTGAACCTTGAACCCAGAACCCAGAACCCAGAACCGATCCGTATAGGTTATAGTTGATGATTCCATCAGTGCAAAAGGGTTAATAAAAATATGCACGATTATACCAACATATGGGTACCGAAAGGCGGATGCTGTGGGCGTTAAGAAGGGACAACTGCTCGATGTGGAGATCACCGATGTGGCCTTCGGCGGACGAGGACTGGCGCGGGTGAATGGCCTTGCGGTTTTCGTCGACCAGGTGGCCCCCCTGGACCAGGCCCGGATCCGGATTATCCGCAAGCGGAAAAACTATGCCGAGGCGCTCCTGGTCGAGCTCTTGCGCTCCTCGCCCTATCGGGTCCACGCCCCGTGTCCTTACAGCGGGACCTGCGGCGGCTGCAAGTGGCAGTTTCTCGCTTATGATAAGCAGCTCGAATGCAAACGGCGCCACGTGGCCGAGGCCCTGGATCACATCGGGCAGCTGCGCGACATCCCGGTCCATGAAACGATCGCGTCCCCGAACGTCTTTCATTATCGCAACAAGATGGAGTTCACTTTTTCCGAACGCCGCTGGCTAATGCCCGGTGAGCTGGGAAAGCCCGCTGTCGATGTCGACTTTGCCTTGGGCTTGCACGTGCCGGGAACCTTTTACAAGGTGCTCGATACCCGGGCTTGTCTGTTACAGCCCGATCCGGGCAATACCCTTCTCGGGCAGGTAAGGGAGTTTGCCAGGGCTTCGAAGGAGCCTGTGTACGGACTCAAGAGTCACAAGGGGTTCTGGCGGTTTCTGATGCTGCGCCACTCCGCAGCCGATGACCGCTGGATGGTGAACATCGTTACCGCGGCCGACAAGAGACACCACCTGCAGCCCCTGGTGGACACTCTGATGGCGGATCGCCCCGACATCGCCGCCGTGGTCAACAACATCACAAGCCGCAGAGCCGGTATCGCCCAGGGAGAATACGAAATTCATCTTGCCGGAGAGCCTTTTCTGACGGATCGCATCGGGGGTTTCGAATTCGAAATCTCCGCCAACAGTTTTTTTCAGACCAACACCTCCGGAGCCGAGCGGCTGTATGAAACCGTGAAGGGCTATGCCGGACTGACGGGCGGTGAGCGTGTTCTCGACCTATACAGCGGCACCGGCGCGATAGCCATCTGCTTGTCTCCCGTGGCCGGCGTGGTGACGGGGATTGAAATTGTCGAGAGTTCCGTGGCGGATGCCGTCAAAAACTGCCGTCGCAACCGCATCGACAACTGCCGTTTTTTGCTTGGCGACATTCTCGAGGTAATGCCGCGGGGCTCTGACGTGCCGGACGTGCTGATCATCGATCCGCCACGAAGCGGCATGCACAAAAAAGTCGTTCAACAGGTGCTCGATATGGGTGCGCCGCGTGTGGTCTACGTCTCCTGTAACCCGGCCACCCTGGCCCGCGACCTCGGCCTCATGAAGGAGCGCTACAGCGTGCGGGAAGTTCAACCGGTGGACATGTTCCCCCACACCTATCACATCGAAGCGGTGGCCCGGCTGGAAAAAAAGTAAGCGTTTACAGGGCATCGCATCTGCTTTGTTGTCGGGCACTTGAAGTACAAAAGTACGTCTGCGCACCCGACGCCTTGCATCTGCGGCACCCTGTAAACGCTTACAATTAGG
>JBDNAO010000133.1:0-8898 GCA_039768375.1 Desulfobacterales bacterium
GATGCGCACAGCTTGCGGCGGGGCATGCGCTCTGGCAGGTGGGGGTGATCGTTTTGGCAACCAGAGCCCTAAATGTTTCAGTATCTTTTTAATGACCTCTTCATCTTCTATCCAACTGATAATACGCATTTTGCCCTGGCATTTGGGGTATGGGTGAAAGCGGCCAAGCCAAACAATGGAGTATAAAGTTACGGAAAGCATCATTTTACAAGCTTTTAATCCCACCCCACTGCGCCCATTCATAGGCAGCACCAGCGCAATAAATCCACTTTTCACCTACGTTTCTTTCTTTTCCCCAGTTTCTGCCGATCAGCCGGCACTCGGCACCGCTGTCTGTCGACATCTGTAATCTTGCTGATTAATTAATATTTTGCACATAAAACGTATAACTGTTGACAATAAAACATTATGCTGATAAATTGTACATATTCTGACAAGAAGGAGGGATCACATATGGAAGCAACTGGTGTGACAATTTCGAGTAGAGGATATATTGTGTTACCCGCCAAACTCCGCAAAGAGATGAATTTGAAGCCTGGAACACGCGTTCTGCTAACGAAAGAAAACGATAAAATAATTTTGCAACCGATATATTCATTCACTGAAAAATTGTCGGGAATAAGCAAACAGAGCTTTGGGAGAACACCTCGGGAAGTTGAAAAATACATCGAGGATGAACGGGAAGACAGGCAAGAATGATTCCCTTAACAGAATTTGAAAAAGCCATATCCGGCAAGACTGTGTTGATCGATTCCAACATCATCATTTATTTGACCGATTCGGTGTTGCCTTATGTGGCGCTATCGCGCCGATTATTTGAAATGATTGAAATCGGGGAGGTGTCAGCTCTTATTTCAATTATTTCGGTAGGGGAGGTCATGCAGGGTCCGTTGAAAAGGGGGCTCGATCGACCTGCACGGGAGGTTAAAGATTATCTGTTGAATTTTCCAAACTTATTCTGTGAACCTATAACCAATAGGGTTTTGGATATCATTGGAAATGACAAACGCATTCAATGGTCTAAATTGAGAACGGTGGATAGTTTAATTATCGCATCCGCTCTGAAAAACAAAGTGAACAAGATTATTTCCAATGACCATCACTTTAAACAAGCCCTGCCCAAAGGGCTATTGATTTCCTTCGCATAGGTGAATTCAACGACGACGATAACGGCACAAACCAGAGCAACCGCCGCTGCGACGGCAATGTGCATGGTTGTGCGCAGAAACCTCTTACTGATATTATCAGCGTTCCACATCCCTATCTTCTTCCGCCTCATCGTCACGCCATTCCAAGACCATCTGTTGTCTTTCAGCGGCCAATATTTTCAGTTTAGCCACCACCTCTTCTCTCAGTTGGCTGAGTTCCTCTTTGCGGGATTGTTCTTCGAGAATATTTTCAAGCGACCAATGCGTCAGAATTTGCAAAACACCCCTTTCGAGAGCTTGGCCAAGCCAATTTTACATCTGAGGTTTAAATTTGGGCAGTCTATTTTACTTCCTCTTTTCCTGCCTCCTGGATTATTCCGATAATACGATCCGGGTAATCCGTCGGAAACGTCCAGTAGCGCAGGCCATGCTCATTGACATTTTCCACCAGTCCGCGCTTTAACGGGTCGGCGTGAAATAAAAATTGAACCAGAACGTCGCTGCTGATCCACGGATGGGCATACCAAAAGTCATGTGCCCCGGATGACAGTCCGATAACCGTGGTTTCGTCCACACCGATGATGTCGAATCCGGACTGGGCGCTGGCGTTTCGGGCCCATTGAGCGGCCTCAGGGCTGAGATCCTCGGCTCTGGGCCTTCCGGCCCGGGACACACCGTGATGCCATTCGGCCATGGCCAGAACCGTGTCCTTGAGGTTAATGGTGAGCGTAACACTGTGGGGGATGTCTATATAGGTTTGCAGATTCTCCACAAAGGTGTCGATACCAATGTCGGCCCCGGCAAAGTAAACCTCCCCCAAGCGCAATTGCCGGCGCTTTTCTCCTTTTGTCTCCAGTCCCAGGATGGCCAACCCAGGGCTTGCGATTTGGGAGCCTGCGCTGTAAGCAAGAATATTGATATATTCCGCGGTGGTGTAGTCGTTCAGCAGGGTAATCAGGCGCTTAAAGGCTGGTGCCGACTTTGCGGCATGACGGACATCGGTCCCATAGGCAAGTAAATTTTCGGCAGATGGCCACAGGAAGGCAAGAACCATTGAATTGCGGCCTGTAAAATGACGGTACTGGGCCGCTTGGGCCGCCGCACGATATATATTGGAATTGGCGCCGTGGACATAAACCATGATGTCCTTGTCCAAGCTGTCGGCGAGGACATTATTGACGGCAGCAGCAAAGGACTCAACCTCTTTCGGTAACGGAGCAGTTTCGTCGTCGAGGGGGATCGCCGCCAATTCTTGAAGATCTTCCAGATGTAACGCCGGCCGATCACGATCTTCACCAGAGGTCGACAACTCGAAGACCTGCCTCCAGTCCGTTGCCTTGGCGCCAATCGTAAAATGAGCGATGCCCACCCGCAGTTTGTCTCCCGGATAGATGGTATAGCTTTTGCTATCATCACCTTTCATGGGCTTGCGGTTCGTCGCGAAGAGCACCTCAACGCGATTGCTTTCCTCTAAGTTGGGATTGATGTTGAAGGGGTTGATCTCTCCCGTAGCCATTATCGCAGGTGTCGGCATGAGGTAGACCGTCGGCTGACATCCGACCACCGCGATGTTTAACAGTCCTATGATAAGATATAACAGTGATCGATAATTGGCCGTAGTATTCAAGGTATCTCTCCGTAAAGTGAAAGTTCAGCTCAGCACCGAAGCCTGTCCCTATTTTTTTCGCGTCGCTTCGAACGAGATGAGAACATCCACGTCTTTGCCGATTACCCCCATTTCGTAGTACTTGCCGCTACCGACATTGTACTCGAGCCGGTCGATGGCCAGGCGGGCTTCAAAACCGGCCACTTCGCTATCTTTGTCGAACGGATTTTGCTTTATCCCGAAGAAGGTAAACGGAACCGAAACGGTCTTGCTGACGTCCTTGACGATCATTGTGCCTTCCACAATGTATTGATCGCCCTCCACTTTTTTGATGTTAGTGCTCTTAAAGGTCATGACCGGAAATTTTCTGACATCGAAGAACTCATTGGCCTCGAGGTGACCGTCACGTTTGCTGTTGCCGGTATTGATGCTGTCCACCTCGACCGTGAAGTCAAACCTGCTGCCGCCCAGATTGTCGGAATCGAAGATCACCTTGCCGTCGAATTTTTCAAAATAGCCCCTTGTGGCAGCGTAAATATGATCGATCTCGAAATAAATTCCTGAGTGAGCGGGGTCGAGTTCCCAGTCGGAGCCGACGGCATGCGCCTGCAGGACAATCGCCATGAAGAACATCACGGTTGCCGTTATTTTGATGGTTTTTCTCATGGGTAGGTCCTCCTTTGATGATGAGTGTTACTCCTATAAATCTTTATCCCGATTCAACACGGGTTTACGCAAACTGGATGCCTGGGCAACTGAATCCACCAACAATTTGTCTATTCAACGGGCCGGCACCGTTTAACAATCGGACTGATTTCAGAAACCGAAAGTTTCGGTATAAATCGAACGCGACGTAAAACCGATGCGCTTTAAGTCGCCTTTAACCCGTTTCATCATTCGGACCGGGCCGCAAACGAAAACCACCGCTCGGCGGCTGCATGTCTGGAGCATCGTTTGCAGCTTTTCCAAGTTCAATCGTCCGGTCGAAACCCCCTCTGTTGACGCACCGGTAAACACAAAGAGCGGCCGAAGTCCAATTAATTTCGACATCAAATCATTAAACTCTTCCTGATACACCATATCTTCCCGGGAGCGATTGCTCCAGATCAGCGTAACGGCCCGATGGTCCTGCCGATCGACCATGAATCGCAGCATACTCAGCATGGGCGTGATCCCGATGCCACCGGCAATCATGACGATTTCACGATCCGGATCGGTTAGAATGTGGCTGAACCGGCCGAAGGGGCCCTGAATGTAAACGCGGTCTCCCTCTGCGATACGGCCGATATGCCGCGTCCAATCTCCGCTGGCCCGAACGGTAACCTGAAGGCAGCGGGGATGGGTGGGTGTTGAGGAAAGGGTAAACGGGTGGGGCTCACGGGAAATACGTTTTGAATGAATGGAGATGAAGACGAACTGTCCGGGAAAATATTGAAACGGCCGGTTGGTTTTAGGACTCAGTTCAATACATATGCTGCTTTTTCCTTCCGGCGCGAGCCGGGTAACGGCGAGAGGCATTTTTCGTGCCCGCAGCCACCCTGACCGGACCCACAGCCACAACATCGCAAGAAGGGCTGTCGATACAAGAACGGCGGTGCGGGGAAAACCTTCTTCTGAAAAGGTTTCGCTGACAAACAGGATGTGAAGAACCGCCAGGCCAAGGATGAAGACGCCAACGCAACGGTGCCATAACAGCCATCGATGAAACGTGATTTGAAAGGCGCGGCGCCATTGGCTTACCGAAAATTGAATAACGATAAGCGCCAATAAGCCGGCGCCCACCCACTCCGGCCAGTAGCGCAGTTCCAGAGGAATGAGGAGTTTTTTTTCCGAGGCCAGAACGAGGATCGGGTGCAACAATGCCAGCAGAAGGATGACAATGGCGTTTAACCGGTGGCTGCGGACCAGGCCGGGAAGAGAGAAGACCCGGTCCAACACCTTCAGGCGGGCGGCCTGGATGAGCTGGAAAAAAAGCAACGTGGCCACAGCCAGGCCGAGCATTTTGCCGGTCCGCAGTAAGGCTTTGGCAAGGCCGAATTTGTACCACATCGAGGGTGATTCAAAGAATAATGGGACCGACATGGCCCCGACCAGCAGCAGGGTGGCCGCACCGATGATCGTCCCCATCAGGGAATAACGAAACCGGTAGGCCCTGAGGTCATCTAACGGAGAAATACCGCTTGATTTTGGTTCCATAACGGCCGGTCGGGTTAGGGTCACGGTAAGAAATAATTCCACACGATTGCGCCGGATTATGGTTTGTCTGCAAGACACATCCACCTGCGCATATCGGGATGTGTGTGGGTGGATGTAACGCAGTAGACGGGCCATAAAACAAGCAAGAGGTGGAATTATTTTTTGCCGGGGCCCTTAGTCCCCCTGCTCGGCCATGAAATCGTCATACAGGGTCTCGAGATAGCGTTTGTGCTTGGCTTCTTCCTGGGCCAGGATCTTGAACATTTTGATATACTCATCTTGATCGGTTTTACGCTGCAGTTCGTTGTATAGTGCCAGGGCTTTTTCTTCGCGCTTCATGGCCAGCCGCAGGATGTCGGTAAAGTGCATCCCTTTTTCGTACTTCATCTCCACCATGTAATCACTGCGTTTCATGTCGGGGATCCATTTCAATTTATACGCCTTGATCTTTTCCCGGCTACCCTCGAAATGCTCCAGCATGGCCTGGTGCTTGCGTTCCTCGGCGGCAAATTCGAGGAAAGTCTTTTGGGCCCCTGCAAAGGGTTCCTGCTGGGCGACCTCCTCGTAAAAGGCGGCAGCCTCCTGCTCCTTTTCAATGGCAAATTTCAGGATCTCCTCTATCGATTCAAAGTTCATCGCGGCCTCCTCTGCAGTTGTTTCAAGTGTTGAAAGTGTATCCGATCGGTCACCTTACAAGATTCGATGATAGTATTCAATAGGCAGATGACACTTGCCGTTCGGAAGTATGCAAGAAGGCCGTATTGAACTGGTGGGGCTGAAATGAAACGGCCCCGGTTGGAAACAGGGGCCGTTTGGAAGCAGCAGTGGTTAAGAGCTTAGCCTAAAATCTTCGGTTGAAAAACGGAAGCCTGAGTTCAGGCGACCGGTTGGGGCGCCTTCCTTTTCTTTTGTTCCCAGTCCTCGATTTTAGTCCCCTCCTGAACCAGTTCCCAGCCGGAGATCATGGCACGGGTGTGCGCGAACACCGTGTGACCGGTTGTGATCATGTAGATATGGACGATGAGAAATGACAGAATCGCAAAAGCCCCGGCCAGGTGAATGGCCGCGACCACCTCGAGAGACAACCAGCCGAGTCCCCAGTCTTTCCATGAGTTGTAGCCCCAGTAAAGGAAGCCGGTTGCCATCTGCACCGGAAGCAGAGCGGCCGCCAGGGAGAGGTAGACCAACCGTTGCAGGGGGTTGTGCTTGGCGTCCTTGCGCTTGGGCACCGGGTGCGGTTCTCCGCGAAAAATGCCGTAGGTGTAATAGCGGATCACCGACAGCATCTTTCGCGTGGTCGGGACGTACTGTCGCCACTCACCGGTCGTGAAGAGCCAGAACACGAAAAACGCGAACAGGATCAGCCAGGTAAGGCCGGCAAAGTTGTGGATCTCGGCGGCGGCCTTAAAACCGAAGAGGGTGAACAGGCCATTGAGTTCAAAGCCTGTCACCAACAGCAGAAGAATCAGGGCCGTCTGCATCCAGTGCCAAAACCGCTCGTAACGGGTGTAAAGATATATGTTGACCATGTTGTTCGATGTCATCGATTAGCGCTCCTTTCTGCCTCTGGCGATATATCTCCCCAGACCGTGGATAAACACACCTGCCAGGGAACCGAAAACCACCGCCCACCCAAGGTATTGAATGACTTTGCTGGCATCTCGTCCCGGCATGTAGAAGCCAGTCAGATTGGCCAGGCGACCGTTTTTGGCATGGCATTCTGAGCACGTCAGGGCCTTGTTTTTGGGAGCCACCATGTGGGTGATCGGAAAAACATAGCTGGTTTCCACAAAATCCATCTCGCCGCTGAAGGGCAGACCCGCATAGGCCATCCCGGACGCGGCAGACTTCTTCCAGTCAAAATCCCCCCAGTAGGCCCCAGTGCCGGGTTTGCCGAACAGGTGCGGGATGACCATGGTTTTATTGATCTTGTCGTAGGGTGTTTTGCCGCGATGGACCTTGAAGGGGAATATCCGCGAATTGGCATCGTCCTTGCCGCCCACCGGCCAGCTGACCGCCACGGTTTTACCCGGATCGATCGTGTCTTTGGCGGTCAGACCCTTTAGGGAACCGTTGAACCAGAAGTATTCCGGCGCCACGTTTTTAGCCCACCGGAACTCGCCCTTCTTGCTGTCGTATTTGGGTTTGCCGAATTCGTCTTTTTCCTGGTAAGGTTTCCCGTCTTTTTTCTGGCCGGCCTTGGACCAGTCCCACCACATCTTGGTGGGGTTCACCCGCGCAAAGGTCGGAATGTGACAGCTCTGACAGGCCACCTTGTCGGTGTGATCGTTGGCCTTGACCCCCGGCTTGTGGGGGGTGCGGGAATGGCAGGATTCGCACATGATCTTGGGCGCCAGGTCGTCCTCGATCAGACTCTTGCGTTCCATGGCAGCCGGCGTCGAGTATATGCGGCCGGCAATGCTGTGAACCTCGGTCGTGTGGCAGCGCACACAGTCGAAATTCTGACCGTCGACGCCCATGTGGACATCCAGTTCCTTGTTCGGTTTCATGAGAGACGAATCCAAGTCCCCATGCTTGACGCCGTCACCGCCGCCGCCGAAAAAGTGGCAGGTACCGCAATTCTTGCGGGTCGGCCGACTGACGCTCTGGGCCACCGCGTTCCATTCCGGCGGCTCGTAAGTCTTGCCGTTGCCCTTGAAAACAGTCGGTTGGTCCACCGTGAAGCCGGCCCCCGTGGGAAACTTTTTGTAAGTCCCGGTTTGCTCGTGACAGACCAGACAGTCCACCGCATGCGGGTTGCTGAAATCAAAATTCTTGTCTTTCCAACCATAACCGGCGTGACAGGATGTGCAGCGCGGCTCGTTGGATTGAAGGTTGATGCAGAAGTTGTTCATGGTCAAGCCGCCCTTGCCGACCTTCATCTTCGAGTCGACATTCGGGTCGAGCCAGCTCCAGTGAATGGTCTTCTGGAATTGTCCGGCGGCGAGTTCGTGGCAGCTGAGACAGGCCTCCGTGACCTCGGGTCCGCTGGTAAAGGTCTTTTGCAGAACCGGATGCAGCGAGTGATCTGCGGTGATCCAGATTTGGGGTCCTTTGGTCGCCTGTTGGGCCATGGTGCGGCCAGGGGCCTGGTTTTCGTCCAGCACCTGCGTCTGCGCCAGACACCAGGATGGCAGCAGCAGCGCGAAGATAAAAACCGCCGCCGCCCATCTCCAAATACGATTACAACCTTCCATTGGGTCCTCCGATTGACATTGACATCTACTTTGCGGGTGTATGGGCCCATCAAACCATCGGGTATAGTAAAACCTCTGGGTCGTGTGCCGATTGAATTAACACGGGTACCTTCTGCTGCGTATGTTGATTAGCAAGCCTCATGCCAAGCCTGTGACCTTCCTGATTATCTCCAACCTATTGAAAAATCTTGATAAAAAAATTGAAACCGGCTCTTGCCGGAGCGACCTGTTAATGCTATGTTAGCTGTTAACAGATTAACAGTTAACACTTAAATTAACAACCAGGTTGAGCGGTTTCCCGCCCAGGCAGGATTCATGGTTCCGAGTTAAAATGCCATAACTGGTCTCTAACAATCGTATGACGCGTCTATTGGGTCGAATTCCATGTTTCACCCAATGGGTGAAAGCGGCCAATCCAAACAAAGGTGTATAAAGTTCCGGAAATTAGCATTTTATAACCTTTGAACTCTGAACCTGGAACCGATCAGTTAATGGATGAATCTAATTTTTAGTACGAAAATAAGGTGGGCGTCTCCGCCCGCATAACCGATTTCGAAAGACGGCTGAAACTCGCCGCCAACGGGTTCTAAGCCCGGACCAGGCCCGTCTTCAAATAAGGGGTTCGGGTTTTCCCCAATGTTGTGCCTTTCATGAGGTATCGGCATTGGGTCCGGTCTAAGACCCCGGCGACTCAGACAGTCAGCCGCTGTTCTCAACCGCTCATCCGGGCTCCGGCGCATCATTTTCATGC